>NZ_JBHWGV010000009.1:0-97404 GCF_042732955.1 Kitasatospora sp. NPDC059747
ATCGCCCGGCGCGGCGTCCTGCGCGCCGCCGGCGCCGTCCTGGCCGTCGGGGCGCCGGTCGCCGTCGTCGTGCTGGCGTACCACGCGCACGCGCTGCTGCTGTCGGTGATCGTCCTGGTGCTGTGGCTCGCCGCGTTCGTCTGCGCCCGCGCCGCGCTGCGGGCGGCCCGGCCGCCGAAGCCGATGCCCGCCCGGGAGACCCCGCCGCCGCGGCGGCCGGTGCTGATCATGAATCCGAAGTCCGGCGGCGGCAAGGTCGGGCGCTTCCGGCTCGCGGAGCGGGCCGAGGAACTGGGCGCCGAGGTGATCCTGCTCGACACCTCCGCGGAGCAGGACGTGGCCGGCCTCGCCCGCGGTGCCGGCGCCGACGGCGCCGACCTGCTCGGCGTCGCGGGCGGCGACGGCACCCAGGCCCTGGTCGCGGCGGTCGCCGTCGAGCACGGGCTGCCGTTCCTCGTCGTCTCCGCCGGCACCCGCAACCACTTCGCGATGGACCTCGGCCTCGACCGCGAGGACCCCGCCACCTGCCTGGACGCGCTGCGCGACGGCGTCGAGCTCACCGTTGACCTGGGCCGGGTCGGCGACCGGCCCTTCGTCAACACCGTCTCCTTCGGCGCCTACGCGGCCATCGTCCAGAGCCCGGAGTACCGCGACGCCAAGACCGCCACCGCCCTGGACGCCCTGCCGGACCTCCTGATGGGCGCCGACGGCCCGCACCTGACCGCCGACGCGGGCGGACGGCGGATCGACGCGCCGCAGGCACTGCTCGTCAGCAACAACCCCTACGCGGGCGCCGACCCCGTCAACCTCGGCCGCCGCCCGCGCCTGGACCGGGGCGTCCTCGGCGTCCTCGGCATCCGCGTCGACGGCGCCGCCCAGGCCGCCGAACTCGCCCTGCGCGGCGAACGGGCCACCGGCCTGACCGTGCTGTCGGCGCGGCGGGTCACCGTGCGGGCGGACGCGCCGGAGATCCCCGTCGCCGTCGACGGCGAGGCGCTGACCCTGCCGACCCCGGTCGTCTGCTCGCTCGCCGACGGCGCCCTGCGGGTGCGCGTCCCGCGCGACCGCCCCGGCGCCGATCCGGCCCAGCAGCCGCACGCCCCCCGCCTGGACTGGCGCGTCATCGCCCGCCTCGCGTTCGCCCGGACGGAGGCGCGCGCATGACCGCGCGGCGGGCCGGCACCGTCCTGCACGACCTGGCGGCCGTCGACCGCGCCGTCTACGCCGCCGTCGCCGCGACCGACACGCCCGCGCTCGACGCCGGCCTGCGCCGGCTCTCCGCCGCCGCCGACCACTCGAAGGTCAACCTGTCGATCGCGGCGGCCCTGCTCCTCACCCCCGGCCGGTACCGCCGCGCGGGACTCGCGGGCGCGGCGGCCGTCGGCCTGGCCTCCTTCACCGCGAACCTCCTCGGCAAGGAACTGGTGCGCCGCCCGCGACCGGACCGCGACGCGGCCAGGGTGATCGCCGGCCGCCACGTCCCGATGCCGGCCTCGGCGTCCTTCCCCTCCGGACACACCGCCTCGGCCTTCGCCCTGGCCACGGCCGTGGGCACGCTCCTGCCCGCCACCGCCACCCCGCTGGGCCTCCTGGCCTGCGCCGTCGGCTACTCCCGCGTCCACACGGGCGTCCACTACCCCGGCGACGTCGTGGCCGGCGCCCTCCTGGGCGGCGCCTGCGCGAGCGTCGTCCTGGCCACGGGCCGGAGGCTCACCGGCTGCTAGCGCCGTGGCCGGGTAGGGCCACGGCACTGGCGCAGGCGCCGGTCAGCCGCTGACGCTGGCGGCGCCCGTCTCGATGTGGCCGGTCGCGCGGCGGGTCCAGGACTGGTCGCTGTTCACGGTGACGGTGAAGTCGTACCAGCCCTGGGCGATCGTGACCGCGTTGAAGTAGTCGCTGACGGTGGCTCCCGGGGCGACCTGGTAGGTCCAGGTGCCGGTGCGGTAGTTGGTGGCGGTGATGGTGAACGTGACGGTCGTGGTGCCGGTGTTGGTCATCGTGAACCACACGGCCGGCTTGCCGGTGTCCGGCGCCGGCGCGTAGGAGGTGGTGGCCTCCGCGGTCTTGCCGGCGGTGGTGGCGTTGCCGGTGAAGCGGCGCAGGAAGCGGTTGGGGCCGAGCACGGTGAGGTCGTACTGGCCGTTGCCGTAGGTGGCGCCGATGTTGAAGTAGTCGCTCGCGCGCCCGTCGGTGCCGGAGGCGGCGTCGTAGGGGGCGACGGTGTACTGCCACGGGCCGCCGCTGCGGTAGGCGTTGGCGTGGATCGAGTAGTGCGCCCAGGCCGTGGCCTGCGGGCCCTGGTTGGCCAGGTCGATCCAGAGCAGGATCTGGTTGTTCGCGTCGTACTCGATCCGGTCGACCCACGCGTTCGGCTGGTAGGGCAGCGCGCGGGCGGGCTTGGTGCCGGGCTCCTGGACGGGCATGGAGTTGGTGCCCGGGGCCGGGTTGATCTGCAGGTTGGCGGTGGCCTGGCTGATGGTGGCGCTGGTGTCGGGCAGGGCGGGCACGCCGTAGAGGGGGCTGGTGAAGTCGAAGGCGCCGGTGAGGTCGCCGCAGACCTGGCGGCGCCAGGTGCTGATGTTCGGGCAGACGGCGGGGGTGCCGATGGCGGCGGTCCAGGTCTCCAGGAAGCGCAGCACGGACGTGTGGTCGTAGACGTGGGAGTCGACGAAGCCGCCGCGGCTCCACGGCGAGACCACGATCATCGGGACGCGGAAGCCGAGGCCGATGTTGGTGCCGTTGTAGAACTCGCCGGCGGTGCCGGCCGGGGCGACGGGCGGGGGCACGTGGTCGAAGAAGCCGTCGTTCTCGTCGTAGTTGAGGAACAGGACGGTCGAGTCGAACACGTCCGGGTTCGCCGCGAGGGCCTGCACCACCAGGTTGACGAAGTGCGCGCCGTTCTCCGGCGGGCCGTCCGGGTGCTCGGAGAACAGCTGGTTGGGCACCACCCAGGAGACCTGGGGCAGCGTGCCGGCGACCGAGTCGGCCCGGATCGCGGCGGCGATGTCGTCCGGGGTGGAGCCGGTGCTGGGCACCGAGGCCATGCCGCGCTGGGCGAGCGGGCTCGAACTCGGGGCGCTGGTGAACTGGTTGAAGTACGCCAGGGCGTTGTCGCCGTAGTTGTCGCTCGCGTTCTGGTAGACCTTCCAGCTGACGCCCGCGTTCTGCAGCGCCTCGGCGTAGGTCTGCCAGCGCAGGCCCTTCTCGTCGCCGCCGTCGTAGGCGGGGCCGCCCGCGGTGCCGGCCGGGTCGATCTGGCCGGACCACAGGTAGGTGCGGTTGGGGCCGGTGGCCGAGAGGATCGAGCAGTGGTACGCGTCGCACACGGTGTAGGCGTCGGCGAGCGCGTAGTGGAACGGTATGTCCTCGCGGGCCATGAAGCCCATGGTTCTGTCGGAGCCCTTGGCGGCGATCCAGGAGTCCATCTTCCCGTTGTTCCACGCCTGGTGCTGGGTGGACCAGGAGTGGTCGAGCGAGCCGTCGCACTGCGCGAGCTGCTCGCCGCTGACGCCCCACCACCACGTGGTGGTCTTGCTGAGCTGCCACGGGTACTGCCGGCCGCTGCCGTTGGGCTGGTTGAAGACGCTGGTGCCGCCCGCGATCTGGATCGCGGTGCGGTCGCCGAAGCCGCGCACGCCCTTGAGCGCGCCGAAGTAGTGGTCGAAGCTGCGGTTCTCCTGCATGAGCACCACGACGTGCTTGACGTCGCGGATCGTGCCGGTCGGGGCGGCGGAGGCGCTCGGTACCGCGCCGGGCAGGGCGGCGTCCAGGCCGATGGCCGCGCCGAGGGCGGCGGCCGAGCCGAGGAATGTGCGGCGGGTGACTGGGGACACGTGAGGCCTCCGAGAAGTATGGACAACTCCGGCGGACGATCCGGCAGCGGAGACTGTCGGGCAGCCAGATGGCTACCGGTCGGTAGCCGGGTGGCGGAGAAGTTACACGCGGCCGACGGTTCGCGGAAGCCTCGCGGCATGAACACGCCGCCCCGGCCGTGGTTGACCGGTTCACCGTCTATGACGCGGCGCGGCGAGAGCGGATACTGGCCGACCGGCTCGGTTCCGGCACGCACTCCCCGGACCCAACACGTCCTTCTCTCAAAGGGGTTGGCATGAGCAGCAGCACGTACGACTACGTCATCGTCGGCGCCGGTTCCGCGGGCTGCGTGCTGGCCGCGCGGCTGTCGGAGGATCCGGACGTCCGGGTGGCGGTGGTCGAGGCGGGCGGCCCGGACACCGCGCAAGAGATCCACGTGCCGGTCGCGTTCCCCCGGTTGTTCAAGTCGGACGTCGACTGGGACTTCGACTCCGAACCGGAGCCGGGCCTCGGCGGGCGGCGGGTCTACCTGCCCCGGGGCCGGACGTTCGGCGGCTGCAGCTCGCTCAACGCGATGATCTACGTCCGGGGCGCCCGCGCCGACTACGACGGGTGGGCGGCGGCCGGGGCCACCGGCTGGTCGTACGACGAGGTGCTGCCGTACTTCCGGCACGCGGAGGACAACGAGCGCGGCGAGGACGAGTTCCACGGCGTCGGCGGACCGCTGACCGTGAGTGACGGACGCTCCGGACACCCGCTCGCCTCGGCCTTCGTCCAGGCCGCCGGGCAGGCCGGCTACAAGGCGAACGACGACTTCAACGGCGCGACGCAGTTCGGCGTCGGGCGCTACCAGGTGACGCAGCGTGGCGGCCTGCGGTGCAGCGCGGCCGTCGCCTACCTGCACCCGGCCCTCGGGCGGCTGAACCTCACGGTGCTCGCCGGCGTCCGCGCGCACCGCGTGGTGGTCGAGGGCGGCCGGGCGGTGGGCGTGGCGGTCGAGCGCGCCGGGGTCGTCGAGGTCGTGCGCGCCGAGCGGGAGGTCGTCCTGTCGGCCGGGGCGTACGGCTCGCCGAAACTCCTGATGCTGTCGGGGATCGGGCCGGGCGAAGCCCTGTCCGCCCTCGGGATCGAGGTAGTGCGCGACCTGCCCGTCGGCCGGGGGCTGCAGGACCACTACATGGCGATGCTCAACTTCCGCACCGGCGCCGACTCGCTGGCCAGTGCGGCGAGCCCGGAGAACACCGCCCTGCTGGAGACGCAGGGGCGCGGACCGCTCACCTCCAACCTCGGCGAGGCCGGCGGCTTCTTCCGCAGCCGCGACGACCTGGACGCGCCGGACATCCAGTTCCACGCCGCCCCGGGACTGTTCCACCAGGAGGGGCTCGGCGCCGTCACCGAGCACGGGTTCGCCTTCGGCCCGTGCGTCCTCGCCCCGACCAGCCGCGGCGCGGTGACCCTGCGCTCCGCGCGGCCGGACGCCGCGCCGCGGATCGTCCACAACTACCTGACGACGGAGGAGGACCGGGCGGCGATCGTCGCCGGGACGCGGATCGCCCTGGAGATCGCGGCGCAGCGGGCGGTGACCGATGTCGCCATCGGGACGTACGGGGACGCGCCGTCCCCGTCCGGCTCGGACGCCGATCTCCTCGCGTGGGCGCGGCGCGCCGGCCAGACGCTGTACCACCCGACGTCGAGCTGCGCGATCGGCGCCGTCGTCGACCCGGAGCTGCGGGTGTACGGCGTGGCGGGCCTGCGGGTCGTCGACGCGTCCGTGTTCCCGGCGGTGCCGCGCGGGAACACCGACGCGCCCACGATCATGGCGGCGGAGAAGGCTGCGGACCTGATCACGGGCGCCGCGGAGCCGATCACGGGCGCCGCGGAGCCGATCGCGGGCCGGTCCGGGTCCTGATGCCCCATCGAGTCCGCCACCCGCCCGACGCGCGCGGGTGGGGGCCGCGCACGGCTCGTGGCCTTCACCCGCTCGGCCTATAGTGGAGAACGTGGCCGCCCGTACCCGGCCACCGGGACGACATTCCGAGCGGGGAGGCCCAAGTCGTCCGCCGTGCGCCTCGACGTGAGTCCGTCCGCCGCTTCACCCGCGCGTGGCAGGAGACCGTCCATGTCGAACAACGGCCGGTTGGACCAGATCGACCACCTCGTGGTCCTGATGCAGGAGAACCGCTCCTTCGACCACATGCTGGGGTTCCTCTACCCCGACCAGAAGACCCCGTCCGGGGCACAGTTCGAGGGCCTGAAGGGAGACGAGAGCAACGCCGGGCCCGACGGCGTGCACACCGTCTTCAGGATCCTCCGCACCACCCCCGACGCGTACTTCATGCCCGGCGCCGACCCCCGCGAGGGCTACGCGCCGACCAACACCCAGCTGTTCGGGACGGCCGATCCCGGCACACCCGCCCCCGCCGCGACCATGACGGGCTTCGTGACGAGCTTCGTCGACGCCCTGCAGTTCGACCCGCTGCACGGCCGGACGGTCCGCCCCGGCACCGGGCCCGGGAACATCATGGGCTGCTACACCCCGGACGCCCTGCCCGTCCTGTCCGGCCTGGCGCGCGGCTACGCGGTCTGCGACCACTGGTTCAGCTCCGCGCCCACCGAGACCCTGCCCAACCGGGCGTTCGCCCTCGCCGGCACCAGCCAGGGCCGGATGGACGACCACCAGCAGGCCGGCACGCCCCCGTTCGACTTCCCGAGCATCTTCGGCCTGCTCGCCAAGAACGGCACGGACTGGGCGATCTACAGCGACGGCAAGCAGCTGACCCGCTTCGACTTCCCGGACACGACCCAGGCCGACCCGAGCCACTTCGGCGGCTTCACCCAGTTCCGCAACGCCGCCAGGACCGGCACCCTCCCCAAGGGCTTCGTCTTCCTGGAGCCCGACTGGAGCCTGGCCGGCAACGACCAGCACCCGGTCCACGACGTCTCGCACGGCGAACAGCTGATGCTCGACGTCTACACGGCGCTGCGCACCGGCCCGGACTGGAACAGGACCCTGCTCGTCATCACCTACGACGAGCACGGCGGCTGCTACGACCACGTGCCCCCGCCCTCCGGCGCCGTCCCGCCCGACGGCGCCCAGGGCGAGTTCGGCTTCGACTTCACTCGCTTCGGCGTCCGCGTGCCCGCGGTGCTGATCTCCCCGCTGATCGCCGCCGGAACGGTCTACCGGCCCGCCGGCGACACCCCGCTGGACCACACCTCGGTGCTCAAGACGATCGAGCAGCGCTGGAACCTCCCGCCGCTGACCGACCGCGACAAGGCGGCCCCGGGCTTCGGCGACGTCCTCACCCTGGACGCGCCGCGCACCGACGACCCGCTGACCCTGGTCCCGGTGTCCGGCGGCACGACCATGTCCGCGAACAGCGAGTCCTACCTGGACCGGGTCTGCGACGCCCTGGCCCGGCAGGCCTGAGCCCGGAGCCTCAGAGCGCCTTCGCCTGCCAGTAGGTGAACCGCTCGACCGGGTCGCCGTCGAGCGACCACGGCCACGCGGTGACGGTGTCGCCGATCGCCCCGAACACGGCGCCGCCCTCGCGGACGCGGCCGGCCTGCACGAGCGCGTAGGCCAGCAGGTTCAGGTCGGCCAGGGCCGCGGCGTGCCGCAGGTAGCCCTCGCGCGGCCAGGTGGCCAGGGCCGTGTCCAGGGCGCCGGCGGCCCGGGTGTGCGTCCAGAGGCGGCGGGCCAGCAGCGCCTCGACGCCGCCCCTGGCGGCGGTGCGGTCGTGCTCGTCGACGAGGGCCGCGAGCTCCACGCCCACGGACGGCGAGACCGGCGGCGCCGAGGCCCGGAGCGTCTCCACGAAGTCGAGCTGGCCGCTGCGTGAGCCGCACTCCTCCGGCGAGAGGTAGCGCAGCATCTGCAGGTGGGCCTCGCGGTTCCAGGGGTCGCGCGCGGTCACCTCCTGCCAGACGGCGTACAGCTGGTGCGGCTCCGCCCGCATGAGGCGCAGGATCCCGAGCAGCACCACCCAGGGGAGGGGGTCGGACGGGGCGATCTCCGCGGCGCGGTAGCAGTGGTCGGCGGCCGCCCTGGCGTCGTCCATCCGCCCGGCGGCCCGGCCGCGGACCAGCTCGACCCAGCCCTCGAACACCATCGGGTCCGAGCCGCGCCGGCGCAGCCGCCAGGACCGCGCGAACGCCGTGGGCGCGGCGGTCTCGGCGAGCACGGCGAAGCGGTGCGCCCGGCGGTCCGGGTCCCGCGCGGACTCCTGGAGCAGCCGGTCGACCTGGTCGATCTGGATGTCGTCCGGCCCCAGCCGCCCGGCGGAATTCATTTGCCGCCGAACGCGGCCGAGTTGCACGTCATCGAGTTCCGGCCGCACCCGCGGACCGGAAGCGCGGAGCCTTCGGAATATCGACACGCGCCGCAGCGTAGGACCCGAAGGGGAATTTCGGACAGCCCCGGACGGCTCCCGAGAGCGAATTGTTATTTCCGGCCGCCCCGGTGAACCTACCGCTCCGTACGGCAACCGGCCGCCGGGATTGTTCAGGCAGGTTCCGCATTTGCGCCCCGCGCGGGCGGACCTTACCACTCTCGGTCACTACGAGCCAGTATCGCGCTTCACAAATGATTCACCCCGTCGGCTTGCACATCCGATAGGGCCCGTGGGCAGAATGGGCCGATTTTTAATGACCGCCCCACCCCGCGAAGAACGCAAAGAATTCAACCGGAGAGATACGCGTGAGCCTTCGCGTCCAATACCCGATCAGAAACCCAGCCGAACCGATGAATTCCCCTGACCGCGCCTCAGAGGCGATCGTCACCCCGTACGAGATCTCCCTGCTGCGGGCGAGCCGGGCCGCCGTCGAGCCGTACGCCGCCGACCTCCCGGGCCACTTCTACGCGACCCTGTTCCAGCGCTACCCCCAGGTCCGTGACCTGTTCCCGGAGCACATGGAGGTCCAGCACGACAAGCTCGTGCGCGCGCTGATGCTCGTCGTCGACCTGGTGGACGAGCCCGCTACCCTCGTCCGGTTCTGCTCCGAACTGGGCCGCGACCACCGCAAGTTCGGCGCCGTCAGCGCGCACTACGCGGCGGTCGGCGAGTGCCTGCTCGCCACGCTGGAGCACTTCGCCGGCTCCGCCTGGACCCCGGCCGTCGCGGCGGCCTGGACCCGCGCCTACACCGCGGCCGCCGGAGTCATGGACGGGGCCGCCACGGCCGACGCCGCCGAGCATCCGGCCGTCTGGGACGCCCGCGTCGTGGACCACCGGCGGCACGGCCGCGACCTCGCGGAGATCACCGTGCGGACCGACCTGCCGTACCCGTACACCGGCGGGCAGTTCGTGAGCCTGGCGACGCCGTGGTGGCCGAAGAGCTGGCGCTACTTCTCCCCCGCCAACGCCCGGCGCCCGGACGGGACCGTCACCTTCCACGTCCGTGCCGTCACGGGCGGCCCGGTCAGCACCGCCCTGGTGCAGCGCGCGAGGGTCGACGACGTCCTCCGGCTCGGCCGGCCGCTCGGCGACATGGTCCTCGACCCGGCCGCGCGCCGGGACGTCGTCTGCGTCGCGGGCGGCACCGGTCTCGCGCCGGTCCTCGCCCTCCTCGAACAGGCCGTCCTGGACGGGGTCCGGCGGCGGACCGACGTCTTCGTGGGCACGCGCGGCACGGACGGACCGCTGGGCCTGGACACCCTCCGCCGGCTCGCCGACCAGTACTCCTGGCTCACGGTGCACCCCGTCGTCCACGACGACGACACCCCCGGCGCCGTCACCCGCCTGCCCGCGGCCCTCGCGGCGGCCGGGCCCTGGCGGGACCACGACGCCTACGTCAGCGGCCCCGGCCCGATGATCGTGAGCGCGGCCGAGGCCCTGTACCGCACCGGGGTGCCACTCGACCGCATCCACCACGACCCGTTCGTCCGGCTCGACTTCGCGCTCTGAAGTCGCCCTCGCCGGGCTGCCGAGAGCCTGCCATTTCGGTTCAATTCACCAAAACTCGGAGCTCACAGGGAATTTGACAGTCGTTCGTATCCTGCAGAACAGTTCCCCCGACGGCGGACGATCATCGACACCACCAGGTCCGCCGACGGGGAGGACTTCACCAATGCGTTCCGGATTCCGGCGGGCCGCCGTCTGCGCCGCCACGGCGCTGGTCGCCGCGACGATCACACCGCTCGTCGGCTCGGCCTCGGCCGACACCGCACCGCCCACGAACGGCTACCTGCAGATCGTCGCCCACGAGGACGACGACATCCTGTTCATGAACCCCGACCTCGCCCGCCAGTACGACGCTCCGTCCACGACGGTCTACCTGACCTCGGGCGAGCAGGCCACCACCACGGAGAGCGCGTGCCTCTACGCGCAGCACCGCGAGGAGGGCGCGCGCGACGCGCACGCCACACTGGCCGGGGTCGCGAACGACTGGGCCTTCGACACCCTCACGCTCGGCAACGGCAAGACCGTCGAGGTCGACACCCTGCGCGGCACCGCGAACCCGGTGCGCCTCGTCTTCTTCCGGCTCTACCAGAGCGGCGCCCCGGGCGCAGCCGGCGAGACCTCGCTGGACGACCTCTACATCGGCCCCCTCCCCGACGGAAACGGGCACCTCGTCACGCCGAACCCCAAGCGGACGGTGGGCAGCCAGGGCACGGACGGCGACGAGTGCCGGACCGCGCCGGCCCACCCCGACACGACGCCGGACTACCGCCCCTACAACAACCAGACCTACACCCACGAAGAACTGGTCGCCGCCCTCACCGACCTGATGGGGCAGTACAACCCGGGCATCCTGCTCGCGCAGGATCCGAAGGTCTACCCGCTGGGCAGGGGACACGACGAAACCGGCTACGACTACCGCACGGACCCGCTCAACTACGGCGACAACTCCGACCACCGCGGCGCCGCGCGCTTCGCGGGCGAGGCGGCGGCCGGCTACCACCCCGCCCGGGGCAACGTCCTGCTGCGGTACTACCGCGACTACAACATCCGGCTGCGCCCGGCGAACGTGGACCCGCGCCAGGCCTCGGCCAAGTGGAGCGTCTTCAAGGACTACTACCTGCCGCACGACTCGGAGCTCCACGAGAGCGGCGCGGCCAGCTGGCAGAACCACTACGCGATGTACGAGTTCCGCTCGTACCCGCGCTGGTTCAACGGCACCACCTGGTCGGCCCAGGACGGCAACGGCCTGCTCAACGCCTTCGCGGTGGTCAACGGACAGCCCTCGCAGTGGAAGGAGACCGCGAGCGGCGGGGCGTGGACCGGCCCGGCGGGCCTGGGCGGCGGGCAGTTCGCGCCCTACCTGACCGTGGTCAAGGACGGCAAGGGCCTGCTCCACCTCTTCGGCATCCGCCTGGCGGACGACAAGGGCACCGACAACCACGACGAGATCGTCACGCTCGCGCAGACCTCGGTCGGTGGCGGCTGGGGCGCCTGGACCTCGCTGGGCAACCCCAACTCCGACGACGTCGGCGAGATGATCGGCTCGCCCGTCGTGACGCCCAACGCCAACGGGGCGCTCACCGTCTTCGTGCCCAACGCCGGAGGCGGCGTCAGCGCCGTCACCCAGCAGCAGGACGGCAGTTGGCCGGGCGCCTGGGCGGACCTGGGCGGCGCGTGGGTCCAGGACGGTCTCGCGGCGAGCCTGGGCACCGACGGCCTGATCGACGTCTTCGCCCCCACCGTGTCCGGCCACGACCTCCTGCACTGGCGACAGAGCACGAAGAACGGCCCCTTCGTCCCGGACGCAGCCTTCAGCGGGCCCACCCCGGCCGGGCCGATCGGCATCGCGCAGACCGCCGGCGGCCGCAAGGAGATCCTCTTCTCGCACCCCGACACCGGGAAGACCGTCAACCAGTGGGTACAGGCCGACAACACCTGGACCCCCGTCTCCTCGTCCACCGGCGGCCCGGTCGGCGTGGACGGCCCGAGCGCCGTCACCGCCAACGGCCGCATCGTCGTCGCCACGCGCAACGGCGGCGGCGGCGTCAGCCTGGCCACCCAGACCGAGGGCAACGGCGCCTTCACCACGGTCTGGCAGGACCTCGGCTCGGTGATCGTCGGCGCGCCGTCGCTGGCCACCGACGCCACCGGCCGCGTGGTCGTGCTCGCCCTCGGCACCGACGCCCGGCTCCACCTGCGGCGCCAGACCGACGCCAAGGCGGACAGCCCGTTCGCCGACTGGCAGGCGGCCGTCTCCTCCTGACCGCCCCGCTCGCCGCGCCCCCTGACCGCGGATGCCGCGTCAGGGGCGCGCCTACCCCTTCCCGTGCGCCTACCCGTTCCCGTGCACCTACCCGTTCCCGTGCACCTGGACGACGGCGTGGCGACCGCTCGTCCGCCAGGCCGTCCCCGCGCCGTCGAGCCGCGCGACGGTGGGGGCATCGAGGCCGACGATCACGTCCGACTTCAGCGTCCGCAGGGCTGCGACGGGGGACGGGAAGTACCCGGCCGTCTCGGCGAAGCGGGTGGTCGGCGGCCAGCGGCGGTCGCCCACCAGGCGGCGGTAGTTGAGGTCGCCCTTGAGGATCGTCAGGGCCGCCCCGGCGAACTCCGCCCGGAGGTCCTCGGGCATGTCGGCATACGGCAGCGGCGCGCAGGAGAACGGGTGCGTGCGGACCACGAGCGTGCCACCGGCCATCGCCTCCCACAGCCGCTCGCCCACCGCCGAGGCGGCCGGCTCCGGTGCCGCGCACAGGCGTTGCAGCGCGGCGAGGACGTCGGCCGGCGTGGCGTCCGAGACGAAGTACGGCTGCGGCTTCACGTGCAGGACGACCTGTGCGGCCCGTCCGGCGGCCAGGAGGTGGTCGATCAGGACGAGGTCCGGCAGCAGTTCCCGGCCGGCGTTGTCCGCGACGACGCAGACCCGTCCGCCCGGCGTGCGCTCCAGCTCGGCCCACAGCTGCGCGCTGTCGTCGGCGACGAGGTCGGACGCGCCCGGCCCGCCGGTCCCCGCGGTGAGCTGGAAGCTCAGGTCCGCCCGGTTGCCCCACAGCGCGGAGGACAGCAGGGCCTCGCCGCGCCGGACGTCCGGCAGGCCGTCGAGCCCGCCGAGGGCGGCGAGTTCCTCGTCCACCGCCGACCCGGCCAGCTCCGCGCCCTTGAACGGCGCGAACGGATCGACGCCCTGCCACGCCCCGGGCCGGAAGTACCCGGTGGCGTCGAGCAGCCGCCGGTAGAAGTAGCTCTCCGCCCAGAGGAACGGCGCCTCCTCCCACGGCGTGCCCCACAGCCCCGCGCCCCACTCCTCCCAGCGGGCGGCGTCCGGCGCGCCGTCCCCCAGCGGCTCCAGCACCCCGGTCGTGCTCTCCACGAGCAGCCGCTCGACCGCCGCCCGCTCCCCCGGCCCGTAGGGCAGGGCCGCGAGCAGGCGCCGGACGAGTTCGGGGTGGCGCTCGTGGAAGACGCCCCGGGCGAAGGACCCCGGGACGTCGCTGCGGATCACGGGTGCGTTCGACACGCTGGGGCTCGTCTCCTCGATGCGGGCGCGACTCGGCGACGGTAGCAGCGGGCCGGCAGCGGTCGCGGACCAATGGAACCGCGGAGATCCGAACCGTCGTCTCCCGCGTCGCGGTTCGGATGATCGATGACGGGATCCACGGGGGGTGGAACATGTCGAACGACGGCAACACGGTCTGGTCGATCGCCGGCGTCGCCGGGCTGGCCGTGGGGGTGACGATCCTGGCGTTCACGGTCGCCAGGATCCGGCTGCGAGCGCGGATCCTCGCGCACGGGCTGGTGACGGACGCCACGTGCCTGGACACGTACGTCACGGTCGGCACGCACGGGACGGGCGAGGACCGGCGCCCGTCCGGCGAGCGGCACGTGATCATCGGGTTCCGCCCCGAGGACGGCCGGGACGTCAGGTTCCGGGACACGTCCGGCGTCCCCTTCGTCAAGGGGGACCGGATGCAGGTGCGCTACCTGCCCCACCGGCCGCAGCGAGCGTTGACCGCCGACCGGCACCCGTCGGGGATCAACGGCCCGCTGGCCGCGGCGGCCGTGGCCGGGCTGCTGGTCGTCGCCTTCGGGGTGGTCGGCACCGGCCTCGGCCTCCGGGACGCGCCCGAGGACGCGGCCGGCGTCACCGTCCCGGCGCCGTCGGCGTCCCACACGCCTCCGTTCCCGGGGTCGGGATGGGCACCCGGGGGCCTCCCGACCTCGGCCGTCTGCGTGGACGGGCACGGCCCCCAACCCCTCTGCCCCTCGCCCTGAGGTCAGCCGCTGCGGGTGAAGGTCCCGAGGCCCTCGTGGCTGAACTGCTCGACCACCGCGGTCGAGGCCCGACCGTCGGCGCCGATGGTGAAGGTCAGGCCGGTGAGGCCGACGGCGTTCTCGCCCTTGCTCTGGTAGCTGAAGACGTCGCCGTTGTAGTGCTGGAGCGGGAACTGCTGGTTGTCCGGTCCGAGGCTCATCACCAGCCCGCCGCCCTGCTCGCTCACCGTCATCGGCCCGTAGTAGCCGTTGGCGTACGTCCCCGTGTAGGCCGCGTTCGGCTTCGCCGGGGTGGCGCCGGCCGGCGGCTTCGCGTAGTCGGTCGGCGAGGAGGCGGGCGCCGAGAGGCCCGGCAGGAGCTTGCCGAACAGGCCGAGCCAGTCGACCGTCTCCCGCCCGTACTGGGCGAGGTCGAAGAACTCCTCGGCCACCGCCTCCGGGACGCCGATCGGCTGGCCGTTGGTCAGGACGACGATCCCGAGCTGCTCGGTCGGCAGCAGGGTCACCACGGTGGCCGCGCCCAGGTCGAAGCCGCCGGAGTGGTTCAGCCGGAGCCGGCCCAGGGTGTCGTAGGTGACGTTCCAGCCGAGGCCGTAGAAGCCGGCGTTGCCCGCCGGGGACCTCGGCGGGGCGCTCACGATCTGCGGCACCCGGGTCTCGTTCAGACCCGCCGGGTCGACGATCTGCTTGCCCTCGAAGGTGCCGTCCGCGAGCTGCATCCGCATCCACCGGGTGAGGTCGTCGACGGTGGAGCTCACACCGCCGGCCGGCGACTGCGGGTCCGCGTTCTCGGTGGTGCTGACCTGCCAGCCGCCGGCCGTCTTGACGTGCGGCGTCGCCTTGTTCGCCGCGCTGTCGTAGGCGGAGCGCAGGGAGCTGGTGGAGTTCATCCCCAGCGGCTTGTAGAGGACGTCCGCCGCCAGGTCCTCCCAGGCCACCCCCTTGGCCTTGGCCACGGCCACGGCCGCCTCGGTCAGGCCGTAGTTGGTGTAGGCGTAGCTCGCGCGGAACGGCGAGAGCGGCTGGTCGCGCAGGTGCTGGAGGATGTAGTCGCGCGGGTAGCCGAGGTCCTCCAGCAGGTCTCCGGCGTGGTCCGGCAGGCCGCTGCGGTGCGAGAAGAAGTCGGCGATCGTCACGTGGCTGCTCACCCACGGGTCGGCCAGCGCGAAGCCCGGGTCGTACTTCGTGACCGGGTCGTCCCACTGCACCGCCTTCTGGCCGACCACGCCGGCGACCACGGTCGAGGAGATCGGCTTGGAGACCGAGGCGAGCTGGAACACCGTGTCCGGGTCGACCGGCTCCGGCCGGCCGAGCTGGCGGACCCCGAAGCCCTTCGCGTGGATGACCTTGTCCTTGTAGACGACGGCCAGCGACACGCCCGGGACGCCCGTCTTCGCCATGGCGTCCTGCACGTAGCCGTCGATCTTGTCCACCGCGGAGGACACCTGCTGATCGGTCAGCTGGGGCGCCTGCTGCGCGGGCGGCGCGGTGGCCGGGGCGGACGAGGCGCTCGGGGTGGGGGCGGCCTCGGGACCGGTGCCGGCCGCGGACGTGCACCCGGCGAGCAGCGCGGTGGCCAGCAGCGGGGCCGCGGTGCGCAGCCCCGGCCGGGCGGCGGTCCGGCCTGGCCCGGGGACGGTCCGCCGGGCTGCGGCGTGACGATGCATGAAGGTCCTCCCTCGTCCGGGCCGTGCCCGGGATCCGGCGGCGCCGCCGTCCGCCGCACGGCGCCGAGTAGTCGACGGCCCATACCCGGCGCGGCCGCCGCAGTGCGCCGCCGCCCCCGCAATCCACCCGTCCGGTGGCGCGGATGCCGCCGACCCGCCTACTCGACGTCCTCGACGTCCTCGACGTACTCGACGATCTGCATCATGCCGAGGTCCTCGTGCTGGAGCTGGTGACAGTGGGCGACCGTGCGGCCGGTGAAGTCCTCGTACCGGACGAGGAAGGTGACGCGGTCGCCGGGTTTGCCGCCGGCCAGGCCGACGGTGTCGTGCCAGACCGGCGGGTCGAGCCGCGTGCCGTTGCGGTGGGTGACGAGGACGTGGTTGGTGTGCAGGTGGAAGGGGTGGTTGAAGGCGGGGTTGGTCTCGTCGGTGCGGACCGTCCACCGCTCGACGGTGCCGAGTTTCAGCGTGTGGTTGACGTGCCGCGGGTCGAAGAGGCCGTAGGCCGGGTCGCGGGCGGCATCGCCGGCGGGGTCGGCCGCGGGGGTCGGGTGGGTGCCCAGGCAGCGGAAGGCGTTGGGGAACGGGGCCGCGAAGACGCCCGGGTCGACGTGGAACACGACTTCGCGGTCCGCGTCCGGGTTGGCGACGTCGCGCTCGTCGAGGAAGGGCTTGCCGGGCGGAAGCGCGGTCGGCAGGGCCATCGGCGGCTCGACGGGCGGGCCCGCCACCTCGACCGTCATCAGGGGAGCGGACACTCCGGCGGCGCGCAGTTCGTACGTGCCGGGCTCGCAGCCCTGGACGAGGACGTCGGCGCGGTTGCCCATGGCGAGGGTCACGGCGTCGGAGGCGACGACGGCGGGGAAGGTCACACCGTCCTGAGCAATCTGATGCAGCGTCAATTTAGATTCGCCACACGTGACTTGGAGCGACAGTGCCCCGAAGGCGGTGGCGGCGACGAGTCGCCAGCGCTGCACCTCGCCCGGGCGCAGCGTGAGGGTGGGGTTGACGGCGCCGTTGACGGTGTAGGTGGCGGGCACGGCCGCGAGCGCGCCGCCCGACGTGAAGTCGGGCACCCGGCCGTCCTTGAGCCGGAGTTCGTTGACGCACACGACGATGTCGGCCGCCGCCGCGATCTCCGGCACCTCGTCGACGTCGCCCTCGACGACGAGGACCCCGGCCATGCCGCCGACGATCTGCACGGACGTGGCCCCGTGCAGGTGGGGGTGGTACCAGTGGGTGCCGGCCGGGTGGTCCGGCGGGACGTCGACGGTCGTCACGTAGCGCGGCTCCGGGGCGCCGGCGGCGACCTCGTCGGCGGTGCGCGGCGCGAACGCCCGGTGGACGTTGTCGGCGTCGCCGGACGGGGAGACGTGCAGTCCGTGGGTGTGCAGGTTGAAACTGTTGAAGTCGTGCGGCCGGTTGTGGTCGCCGGTGTGGGCCGGGTTCGGCGGCAGGCCGTTGACCTGCGTCAGCCGCAGGGTGTCGCCGCCGCGCACGCGCAGGGTCGGGCCCGGGATCGTCCCGTTGTAGGTGCGCGTGGTGACCCGGCCGCAGCCCGGGACGGCGACGTCCGTGAAGCGCACGTCGAGGGTGCGCTCGACGACCCGGGCGGACGAGCCGGGCACCGGCTGCGAGGCCCACACGACCGGCTGGGGGAACTCCCCCGGCGCCGGGGCGAGCGGCGGGGCGGCCGGGGGCGCCGCCGTGCTCCGGCCGGCGAAGAGCCCGTCGGACGCCGCCACGAGGACGGCGGCCGCGGGGACGGCCTTGAGCACCGACCGGCGGGCGATTCCCTCTTTTTCGCTCATAGCGGGGCAATCTAGATCAACCGCACAGGGGCGGTCCGGAGGCACACCGCAGTGGGCGGTACTCGGGCAGCCCGGGCGCCTCAGGCGGCTCAGGCCACGGGCGGGTAGCCGCGCATGCGGACGAGGTCGTGGGTGAGGCGGGTGAAGGCCCGGGCGGCGGCGCTCTCGTAGGCGTCGGTGCGCCGCAGGAGGGCGACGGCGCGGGTCGGGAGGGCCGGGTCGAGCGGGACGGGGGTGAGGCGGGGGTGGTCGTGGGTGACGGCGTCGGGCAGGACGGTCGCGAGCGGCGTGCGCTGCACGACCTCGGTGAGCGCCTGGATGGAGTCGGCCTCGACGGCGATGCGCGGGCTGATGCGGTGCCGCGCGAAGTACCCGTCGATGTGGCCGCGCGTGGCGAAGTCCGCGCTGAGCAGGGCGAGTTGCCGATCGGCGAGCTCCCGGACCGGCAGCGGCCGGCCGGCCGGGCCGGCGGCGGGGTGGTGCGGGCCGGTGACCAGGGTGAGCGTCTCGGTGAACAGCGCGGTGGCGGTGAGGCCCGCCGGGTGGGGGCCCTCGAAGGCGATGCCGAGGTCGAACTCGTCGGCCAGCAAGCCGGTTTCGATGCGGTCCTGGGTCGCCTCCCGCACGGTCAGGGCGATGCCGGGGTGGCGGGTGTGGAGCTCGGCGACGAGCGGGCCGACGAGGTAGGCGGTGAACGTCGGGGTGACGGCGAGCCGCAGCCGGCCGCGCGAGAGGTCCTGCACGTCGTGGACGGCCCGCTCGGCGGCGGCGAGGTCCCGCAGCGCGCCGCGCGCGTGGTGGGCGTACGCCTCGCCGGCGTCGGTGAGGCGCACGGTGCGGCCGGTGCGGTCCAGCAGTTGCGTGCCGAGGGTCCGTTCGAGCTGCTTGACCTGCTGGGACAGCGTCGGCTGGGAGATGTGCAGCTCTTCGGCGGCGCGGGTGAAGTTGCCGTGGTCGGCCACGGCGAGCAGGTAGCGCAGGTGGCGCAGTTCCAGGGCCATGGAGCAACTATAGACGGCATCGATGGAAACCATGGTTCATGCGTCTTGGACACTATAGGCACAGGTCATGCATGGTGGATCTCACCAAGGCCCGACGGGCCGGGCCGCTGTGAAGGCCCGGCCGCCATGAAAGGGAGTGACCTCATGCCCGACCTCACCGAGGGCCTCGCGCAGTTCCAGCGGGACGTCTTCCCGGCCAAGAAGGAGCTCTTCGCCCACCTGGCCGCCCACCACGCACCTCACACGCTGTTCATCGGCTGCTCCGACGCCCGCGTCGTCCCCGAGCTGATCACCGGGTGCGAGCCCGGCGAGCTGTTCGTCATCCGCACCGCCGGCAACCTCGTGCCCGCCTACACCCCCGGCGCCGACGGCGTCGCGGCGAGCATCGAGTACGCCGTCGCCGCGCTGGGCGTGCGGGAGGTCGTCGTCTGCGGCCACTCCGCGTGCGGTGCCATGACGGCGCTCGCCCACGGCCACGACCTGAGCGGTGCGCCGGCCGTCGCCGACTGGCTGCGGCTCGCCGACGCCTCGGTGGCCCGCACCGCCACCACCGAGGACGTGCCGGCCCTGGTCCGGCAGAACGTGCTCGCCCAGCTGGCGAACCTCGCCACCCACCCGTCGGTGGCCCGCGCCCTGGCCGGGGGCCGGATCACCCTGCGGGGCTGGGTCTTCGACATCGCCACCGGCCGCGTCGAGGAACTCCGGGCCACCGCCCCGCTCGCCGCCTGACGCCGACTCCACTTCCGGGCGGCCCCGTTCGGCGCCTCCCGGCCCCCATGATCCCGCCCGCACCGCGCGCACGACGCGCGTGAGCGGCGCCCACCGAAAGGAACCACCCGTGGTGCACGCCCAGTTCGACCCGACCGCCCGCCAGGCCCTCGCCGTCGCCGCCGTCGACGCCAAGACCCGCAAGGACCTCTCCTGGCAGCAGATCGCCGACGTCTCCGGCCTGTCGGTCGCCTTCACCACCGCCGCCGTCCTCGGCCAGCACGCCCTGCCGGAGTCCTCCGCGAAGGCCGTCGCCGAGCTGCTGGGCCTGGACGAGGACGCGGTGATGCTCCTCCAGACCATCCCGACCCGCGGCTCGATCCCCGGCACCGTCCCCACCGACCCGACGATCTACCGCTTCTACGAGATGCTCCAGGTCTACGGCACCACCCTGAAGGCCCTGGTCCACGAGGAGTTCGGCGACGGCATCATCTCCGCGATCAACTTCAAGCTCGACGTGAAGAAGGTCGCCGACCCCGAGGGCGGCGAGCGCGCCGTCATCACCCTGGACGGCAAGTACCTGCCGACCAAGCCGTTCTGACCCTGATGGGGGCGGGCCCGACCGGGCCCGCTCCCCTTCTTCCTGAGGAACCCGCCATGGACTTCGGCCCGCGTACGAACACGGTCATCGACAAGGTCGCCTGGATCCGGGTCGAGGACGGCCGTCTCCTCGCCGCCCGCACCCGGGGCCGCGAGCTGTACTACCTGCCCGGCGGCAAACCCGAGCCCGGCGAGACCGACGAACAGGCCCTCGTCCGGGAGGTCCGCGAGGAACTCGGCGTCGCCCTCGACCCGGCGACCGTCGCGCCGCTGCTGATCACGCGGGCCCCGGCGGACGGCAAGCCCGCCGGAACCGTCGTCCGCACCGCCTGCTACACCGCCGACCACACCGGCGTCCCCGCACCGCACGGTGAGATCGCCGAGATCGCCCACCTCACCCACGGCGACCACCCGCGCGCCAGCCCCGCCGCCCGGCAGGTACTCGACCACCTCGCCGCCACCGGCCTGCTCCTGCGCTGGTAAGCGACCGGTCGGCCGCGAACGGCCGGCCACGCCCCCGGCAGTGGATCAGTAGAGGCCGTGGAACGGCACCAGCGAGAGCAGCGCCCCCACCCCGGTCGCCATCAGCCCGAAGCGCGCCGCCCGGGCGCCCCGGCCGCCCGCGGCGGCGGACACCCGCGGTGCGCTCTGCCGGGTCTCCGGCGGCGCGGTGTCGATCTTGGTGAGCGCGACCCGCCCGGCGAACTCCGCCCCCGGCCGCCGGCGCACCCGGACGTCCCACGGCCGCGCCGGATCGTGGTCCACCACGACGGTGCGCCCGACCCGGAAGTCGTCCAGGTCCATCAGGTTCACGACCACCGTCGCGTCGGCCCGGTACGCGCGGCCGCCCGTCGGCGCGACCGTCAGGTCCAGGCGCAGCGGGATGTCCGGGCCCTCGCCGGTCGCCCGGGACGCCTCGATCCGCGCCATCGCCGGCTCCAGCCGGGGCGGCTCCGTGCCCGCCGCCGCGCGCCGCCGGGAGCCGGCGACGAGCAGGGCGATGGCCCCCAACGCCGTCCACGGCACCAGGTTCGCGCCGACCACCGTCAGCGTGACGGTCGTCCCGACGTCGTCGGCGGCGATGCCCGCCACGATCGCGCCGATCTCCCCGCCCAGCAGGACGCACAACAACAGTCCGGCCCAGTACACCCCGGCTCCTCCACTCGCTCGGCGCGCATCGTACAGCCGGGCGCCGCCCCGGACTGCGCCGCATGCGAAGGGCCCTGACGGCGGGGCGAGTCGCCGGGCGCCGGGCCGGCCACCGGGTCAGTCGCCGGGCGCCGCCGGCGACGGCTCGGCGCTCAGGCGGTTCGACGCGCGGGCCAGGAGGTCGACGAGCAGGGCGCGTTCCTCGGCGCTGAAGCCGTCGGCGATCCGGCGTTCGATGGCGACGGCCTCCGCGTCGGCGCGCACCAGCAGGGCCTTTCCCTCCTCGGTGAGGCGCAGCTCCGTCACCTTGCGGTGCCAGGGGTGCGGCCGCCGGGTGATCAGGGCCTTGGCTTCGAGGTTGGCGAGCACGGTGGCGATGGTTTGCGGCGTGACCAGGCAGGCGCGGGCGAGCGCGGCGGCGGACAGGCCCGGGTGCTCGTCGAGCGTGTAGAGCGCGACGTACTGCGGCACCGTCAGCCCGAGGGGCCGGAGCGCCGCGTGCTTGGCCGCCATCAGCTCCTGTTCGACCCGCTTGATGTGCAGGCCGAGGCGTTCGGTGAGCGGCATCTCCATGGGGGCGATCCTACGCCACCGGCTCATCGCACCCTGGCTCATGACAGACCCCTGATATTCATAAGAGCCCTGTTGACTATCAGGGCTCTGTTACATGTAAGGTCTCTGCTATTCCCACTCCCCGCCACTCCCGGAGGCACCCCATGTCCAGCCGCGCACCGCTCGACCACGTCGTCGCCGGGTCCGGACCGGGCCTCGTCCTGATCCACGGCACCGGCGCCGACGCCACCTCCAACTGGGGCGGTCTCATCGACCTCCTGCGCGACCGGTACACCGTCGTCGCCCCGAACCTGCCCGGCGCGGGCGCCACCGCCACGGACCCCGCACCGCTCGACCTGGACGACCTCGCCGACCGGGTCGCCGCCACCGCCCGCGCGGCCGGCCTCGACCGCTTCCACCTGGCCGGCCACTCGATCGGCGCCGTCGTCGCCACGGCCGTAGCCGCCCGGCACCCCGGGGCCGTCACCTCGCTCGCCCTGCACGCCGGCTGGCTCCGGACGACGCCGCGCGAGGCGTTCATGTTCGACCTGTGGGCGCGCCTGCTGCGCACCGACCCGGGCCTCCTGGCCCGCGAGTTGATCCTCGCCGCGATGGGGCCCGGCCTGCTCGGCGCCCTCGACGAGGAGCAGTTCGCCGAGATGGCCGCCGGCTTCACGGCCATGCTCGACGACCGCGTGCTCGGCCAGATCGACCTGGACTCCCGCGTCGACCTGCGCGAGGCGGCGGGCCGCGTCACCGCCCCCACCCTCGTGGTGGCGAGCGCGGACGACCGGATCGTCCCGACCCACCACCAGCGCGAGTTGGCCGCCGCCGTCGAGGGAGCCGAATACGTCGAGCTCCCCGGCGGACACGGCCTCCCGTTCGAGGACCCGGCCCTGCTCTTCACCCTCCTCGCCGACTACGTGGACCGCCGCCAGGCACTGGAGCCGGCGCGGTAGGTCCGCCGGCCGCACGCGGCCGAGGCGGCAGCGGCCGCACCGGTGGCGGCCCCGAGCCCGGCGGCACCGGATCGGCGGGGGCCTTCTACGGTCGCCCTTGGACGGCCGAGCAGGCTTCGACCAGGGCATCGACCACGGCGCCGATGGCGGGACGCGCGGCCGACGTGGACCGCCACACGGCGAAGACCCGGCGCCGCGGGGCATCCGCCACGGGCACGAACCGCACCGGAGCGGTGATCGGCTCACGTCCGAGGTGCGGGATGATGGCGATGCCGAGTCCAGCCGCCACCAGCGCCATCTGCGTCGCGTGCTCCGAGGCGGTGTGGGCGATACGGGCCCTCCCGAGGCTGCGCACCAGCCATTCGTGGCACAGCTGCCCGTCTCTCGAGGTGATCCAGTCCTCATCGGCGAGGTCGTCCAGGCTCAGCGCCCGGCGGCCGACGAGCCGGTGCTCCGGGGGCAGGGCGACGTCGTAGGTGTCGTCGAGGAGAGCGCGGCGGTCCAGCCCCTGGGGCAAGGACCGCGGATCGTCGGTCCAGTCCTCGCCCACGGCCAGGTCGAGCAGTCCGCGCCGCACCGCCGGGACGGCTTCGCAGGGCTCCTGTTCCCGCGCCGACACCGTCAGCTCCGGGTACCGCGACCGCAGGGCCCGCAGAGCGGGCGGGAGCAGCGCGCGGGCGGCGGTGGGAAAGGCGGCGATCGTGAGGCTGCCGGCCACCGTTCCGCGGTGCTGCGCCATCGTCGCCATGATGCGCTCGGCCTGTTCGAGGAGTTCCGCGGCCTGCCCGGCGAGGAGGGTACCGGCCTCGGTCAGGCGGATGCCTCGGCCTTGACGTTCCGCCAGGTCAGTGCCGGTCTCCTGTTCGAGCCGTGCCATCTGCTGCGAGACGGCCGAGGTGGTGACGTGCAGGAGCCGTGCGGCGCCCACGACGGATCCGGTCGTCGCCACCGCGTGCAGCACCCGCAGGCGTTCGAGGTTCAACATCTCAGTGATGCTACGAGGTGTGGTCCACAGGGATTCACTTGTGCTTCGCGGTGATCGAATCCAGAGTTGGCGGAGTGCGCCAGGTCGTTCTCATCGGGGGAGCACCGAAAGCCGATCGCTCGGGTTCGGTGCGATGCGGGGCCCGGGAGACCGGACGCCCCCGACCTGGCGCACCGAACGGACGGCAGCGGGACGGCCACCGGACCGAGCGGGAGCGCGCCCTGACCCCGCCCGGCCGGCTCAGCCGCCGAGCTCGTGCCGGACGGAGCCCGGCTCCGGTTCCCCGAGCTCGATCCCGTTCTCGTCGAGGCCGTTGACGATCCGCAGGCGGCGCGCCTCGTGACCGTCGCCGAAGTCGAATTCCACCCCGACCGTGCCGACGTCCAGGTAGCAGCGCCCCGACGGCGGTCGCCGTTCGACGAGCGCGACGCCGCGCAGTTCCCGGCCGACGAACGGTTCGAGGCGGTCGTCCCGGTGGGACCACTGCGGCGTGAACTCGGACTGCTCCCACCCCGAGACGGCCGCGGACGTGTCGATCGTGTCCCAGCCGATCGAGAGGTCGTGGAGCTTCGAGTGGCAGATCTCCACCCGGGCGCCGTCGAAGTCCAGCACCACCGGGCAGTCGGCGAACCAGTCCCCGTCCTCGGCGAAGCGCACCACGGCGAACCCCGTCAGCCGCCGCCCGACGAGCCCCGCCAGGCGGGCGGCGTGCCGCTGCCGAACCGCGTCGATCCCGACGAGAAAGGTCGGGCTGAAACCTGAGATCCCCATGTCCACGGGCCCCAGTTTCGCTTCCCTCCGCGCCAACGGACAACCCGTCACCGGTAGTAGGGTGAGCGCCGCCATGCGCGCGCGACGAAACGACCTCTCGTACGACACCCACCGCCCCGCGCTCTCGCTCGACGCCGCCGGGCCGCGTGAGCCAGGGTTGCGGGTCGAGTGCGCCGACGGCGGCCGACTGGTGCTCCGGCAGGGCGTCACGACGCTGCTCCTCGGCCGGATCGAGCCCGGCCACTGGGGCGTCGCGGTGCACCGGACCGGCCGGTACCGGTCGCCGGTCCCGCCCATCAGCTCGGCCTGCATGCGCCGGCGGCCCGACTGGCTGCACCAGTTCGCCGACCACCTCGAACGGGCGGCGCACGGGCCCCTGCACGCCGGCCGGTGGCTCCTGCGCAGCGGGGACCTGCCGCCGGACGCCCGCCCCGCGGAACTCGTCACCGACTGGCCCGCCGCCCACGTCGGTTGGGACTGCCCCGGCTGGAACGGCGTCGTCCCGCTGCGCCCGCCGGGCGACCCGGCCGACGCCAGGGTCAGGGCACACCGCAAGCACGTCCGCGACGGGACCCTCGCCCCCGTCCTGCTCTGGCGGGTCAGCGCCCTGGACGGCTACGTCCTCCTCGACGGCCACGACCGGCTGCTGGCCGCCCGCGCCGAGGGCGTCCGCCCGCCGTACGTGGTGCTCACCCGCGGCCTGGACCCGGCGCGGCGCACCCGCCGGGCCGACGAGGCCGCGGCGCGCGTGCCGCGCCTCGAACGCCACGGCGACCGCGCCCGCCGGGCCGCGCTGCACGCGCTCGGCGAGGCCGCCGCCCGGGCCGAGCTGGAGAGCGCGCCCACCGTCGCCTGGCCCCTCCCCGGCGGCGCGCCCGCGTGGGACGCGCTCGCCGCGGCGGACGCGCCCGACTGGTCCGCGTAGGGCGTGTCCTTCGACCCGTTGGACACGCCCTGGCTCAGCGGGCCTCCGCCGAGGGCGACTTGACGGCCGTGAACCGCAGCGCCCGGTCCGTCACCGGCCCCTCGACCAGCCGCTCGACGTCCTTCTCGTACGCCATCTCGACCGTCCACGGCCCGCGCGTGCCCGCCCGCGGGAAGGCCGCGATCCCGCGCTGGACGTAGCCGGAGCTCAGGTCCAGGAACGGCACGCGCTCCACGAGCGGATCGTCCAGGACGGGTTCGACGATGCCGTGCCCGTGGGCGTCCATGTGGTCGAGCAGGCGGCAGAAGTGCCGGCAGACGAGGTCGACCTTGAGCGTCCAGGAGAGGTTGGTGTAGCCGAAGGCGAACGCGAGGTTGGGCACGCCGGAGAGCATCATCGCCTTGTAGACCGTCGTGTCCGCCGGGTCGACCGGCCGCCCGTCGACGCTCAGCCGCACCTTGCCGAACGGCGACAGGGTCAGCCCGGTGGCCGTCACCACGAGGTCGGCGGCGAGCTCCCGGCCGGAGGCGAGCAGGACGCCCGTCCTGGTGAACCGCTCGATCCGGTCGGTGACCACCGAGGCCCGCCGGGCCGAGATCGCCTTGAACAGGTCGCCGTCGGGCACGATGCACAGCCGCTGCTCCCACGGGTCGTAGCGCGGCGTGAAGTGCGTGTCGACGTCGAAGTCCTTCGGCAGCCGGCGGCGGACGTCGGCGATCAGCACGCGGCGCATCAGCTTCGGCGCGCGCATGCAGGCCCGGTAGAGGCCGCGGCCGAGCAGGATGTTCTTGCGGCGCACGATCCGGTGGGCGAGCCGGGGGCCGAGCAGCCGCAGCAGCACGGCGGCGATGCCGTCCTCGGCCCGGGCCGAGAGCACGTAGCCGGGCGAGCGCTGGAGCATCGTGACGTGCCCGGCGCGGACGGCCAGCGCCGGGACGAGCGTGACGGCGGTGGCGCCGCTGCCGATCACGACGACGCGCTTGCCCTCGTGGTCGAGGTCCTGCGGCCAGTGCTGCGGGTGGACGACCCGGCCCTCGAAGTCGTCGAGGCCGGTGAACTCCGGTGCGTAGCCCGCCTCGTGGTCGAAGTACCCGGTGCCGAGGAAGAGGAAGCGGGCGGTGAGCGTCACCGGCGCCGCGCTCCCGGCCGTCTCGGCGGTGACCGTCCAGCGTCCCGTCTCCGACGAGAACTCCGCGCCGGTCACCCGGTGTCCGAAGCGGATCCGCCCGGCGATCCCGAACCGGGTGACGGTCTCCCGCAGGTAGTCCAGGATGCTGTCGCCGTCCGCGAGGAACTTCCGGCTCGTCCACGGCCGGAAGCCGAACCCGAAGGTCGGCATGTCCGAGTCGGACCGGATCCCGGGGTAGCGGAACTGGCGCCACGTGCCGCCGATCGCGTCGTGCGCCTCCAGGACGGCGAAGGACGTGCCGGGGCGGCGCGCCTTGAGGTGGCAGGCGGCGCCGATGCCCGAGATGCCGGCACCGATGATCAGCACGTCGACGTCCGTGCCGGGCGCCTCGCTGGTGGTCCTGGTCGTCACTCGTGCCTCCTGGCCGTCGCAGTGCTCGGGACATGTCGGTGACGAGCATCTCCCGAGGACGCCGAAACGTTCCACCCCGCCTCCGTGGCCGCCCGCCACCCGCCGGGCGCCGGGACGATGGATCCCCGCCGCCCGGCACGGGGATCCACCGTCCCGGCCGGGTCACCGCGGCCGGAGGTCCAGGACGAGCTCGCGGGGCAGGCCGTGGGTGTCGTGGAGGTAGTGGAGGTCGTCCTCGGTGAGCGGGCCGCGGAAGCGGGGGCGGGAGAGCACCTGCCGGCCGCGGTCCAGGAGCCGGCCGAAGCGGTGCTCCTCGTCGAGGAGGGTCCGGCGGACGACGTCCGGGTCCACGTCCTGGCGGAAGCGGTCCAGGGTGTGGCGGATCAACTCGTCCGGCAGGTCGCCGAGTCCGCGCTGCGGGTCGTCGCGGCGCAGCACGGTGAGCACCCGGCGCAGCAGGCGGCGCAGGACGTAGCCGCGGCCGGTGTTGGACGGGCGGACGCCGTCGCCGATGACGACGATGCCCGAGCGGAGGTGGTCGGAGACGAGGCGAAGGGACGGCTCGTCGAGCTCCCAGAGGGTCGGCAGGAGGCGGCGCCAGGGGTCGAAGACGTCGCACTCGAAGACCGACCCGCGGCCCTGGAGCAGCGAGGAGAGCCGTTCCAGGCCGAGGCCGGTGTCGACGTTGCGCTGCGGGAGCGGGACGAGCGAGCCGTCGTCGAGGCGGCGGTGGCGCATCATGACGTGGTTCCACACCTCGACCCAGCGGTCGTCCTGCGTGGGCGTCGACCGCGGCGGGGTGTCGCCGGTCCACAGGAAGATCTCGGAGTCGGGGCCGCAGGGCCCGGTCGGGCCGTTGGACCACCAGTTGTCCTCGACGGTGAGCTCGACCGGGACGCCGCGGTCCTGCCAGAGCTCCAGCGAGCCGGTGTCGGGGCCGACCCGGTCGTCGCCGCCGAAGACGGTGACGTGGAGCAGGCCGGGGTCGACGCCGAGGCCGTCGGTGAGCAGCCCGTAGCCCCAGTCGAGGCTCTGCGGGCCCTCGTAGTCGCCGAGGGACCAGGTGCCGAGCATCTCGAAGACGGTCAGGTGGGTGCGGTCGCCGACCTCGTCGAGGTCCGTGGTGCGCAGGCAGCGCTGCACGTTGACCAGGCGCCGGCCGAGCGGGTGCGGGCGCCCTTCCAGGTGGGGCGTGAGGGGGTGCATGCCGGAGGTGGTGAACAGCACCGGGTCTCCGGGCGGGGGCAGCAGGGTCGAGCCGGTGATGCGGTGGTGGCCGCGGTCCTCGTAGTACTCGATGAAGGTACGGACGAGCTGGTCGGTGTTCATGGGGTGGCTCCTTCGCGTGCGGGCCGGGCGGAGGCACCGGACAACGAGTCCACGCGATCGTCGGAACCGAGGAGGGAACACCTCGAAGGCACCACCGGCGGACCGTTTCCGGTCGCCGGGGGGAGGGGGTACGTCAGGCGGCGGCAACCGGCGAGCTGGTCGCTCGCGCGGCTGCGGTGGTGCTTCGGTCCATGACGTCCATGCCACCGAGGTTAACGCCCCGGGCACACCGCGTGCCAACCGTTTTCCGTGCGCACGCCGCTCACCCGCACGACGGCTCCCGAGGCTGCCTTCGGACCCCGGGAGCCGTCCTCACGCGGCGGACGTCACATGTTGATCATGTGGCCGGCCAGGCCGTGGATGGCCTCCTTGACGGCCTCGCCGAGCGTCGGGTGCGCGTGGACGTTGCGGGCGACCTCGTGGACGGTGAGGTCCCACTGCTGGGCGAGCGTCAGCTCGGGGAGCAGCTCGGTGACCTCGGGGCCGATCAGGTGGGCGCCGAGCAGTTCGCCGTGGGTGTCGTCGCAGATCACCTTGACGAAGCCGATCGGGTGGCCGAGACCGTGCGCCTTGCCGTTGGCGGTGAAGGGGAACTTGGCGACCTTGACGTCGTAGCCGAGCTCGCGGGCCTGGGCCTCGGTGTAGCCGAAGGAGGCGATCTGCGGCTGGCAGTAGGTGGCGCGCGGGATCATGGCGAAGTCGACCTCCATGGTCTCCGCCCCGCCGATGGTCTCGGCGGCGATCACGGCCATCGTCTCGGCGGCGTGGGCCAGCATCAGCTTGGCGGTCACGTCGCCGATCGCGAAGATGTGCCCGGCGCTGGTGCGGCCGCGGCCGTCGACCGCGATGGCGCCGCGGTCGGTGAGCTTGACGCCGGCGTTCTCCAGGCCGTAGCCGTTGACGCGCGGCGCGAAGCCGATCGCCTGGAGCACCTTGTCGGCCTCCAGCACCTGCTGCTGCCCGTCCTTGGTGACGGTGACGCGCACCTTGGCGTTCGGGTCGCTGTCGTCGATCGACTCGACGCGGGTCGAGGTCAGCACCTCGATGCCCAGCTTGCGGTACTGCTTGGCGAGTTCGGTGGAGACCTCGACGTCCTCCAGCGGCACCACGCGGTCCAGGAACTCGACGATGGTGACCTTCACGCCGTAGTTGTGCAGCACGTAGGCGAACTCGACGCCGATCGCGCCGGCGCCCGCGATGATGATGCTCTCGGGCAGCTGCTCGGTGAGGATCTGCTCCTCGTAGGTGACCACGCGCTCGCTCAGGCTGGTGCCGGGCAGGAGGCGGGTGGTGGCGCCGGCCGCGATGATGCAGTGGTCGAACGTGACGACGTCGAAGCCGCCGCCGCTGAGCGCGACCTGGAGGGTGTGGTCGTCGACGAACGTGCCCCAGCCGTCGTACTCGGTGATGCCGTTCTTCTTCATCAGGTAGTGGACGCCCTTGACCCGGCCGTCGGCGACGGCGCGGCTGCGGCGGAAGGCCTCGCCGAAGTCGAAGCTGACCTGGCCCTCGACCTTGATGCCGAAGGTCTTGGCCTCCTTGGTGAAGATGTGCGCCAGCTCGGCGTTGCGCAGCAGGGCCTTGGAGGGGATGCAGCCGACGTTGAGGCAGACGCCGCCCCAGTACTTGGCCTCGATGATCGCGGTCTTCAGGCCCAGCTGGGCGGAGCGGACGGCGGCGGTGTAACCGCCGGGGCCCGCGCCGAGGACGACGACGTCGTAGTGCGTGCTCATGGTGCTGACTCCTCCGAGGGTGTCACGGTGGTCCTGATCTCGGTCCCATGGTGGCAGGACCGGGCCCGGCGCACCCACCGGGTCTCGGCGGGCACGCTCCGCGCGGCACCGTACCCGTCCGGGGGCGCAATTGTCAGTGGTGTCCGCCTCCGTGATCGATGTCGCAGGTCACCGGGGTGGGCCGGCGGACGGGTTCGCGCGTTCGACGCCGGGCCCGCCGCCGGCGGGTCACCCGGCGAGCGCCGGGTAGTCGGTTTACCCCTCGGCGCCGCCCGTGTACATCAGGCCGTCGCGCAGGGGGTTGAGCGGCGCTCCGGTGCGCAGGCGCTCGACCAGGTCGGGGTTGGCGAGGAAGCCGCGGCCGAAGGAGATCAGGTCGGCACCGGCCGCGAGCAGGCGCCCGGCGGCGGCCAGGCCGCCGTCCTCGGGCAGCGGCTGCCCCCAGCCGAGCACGGGGTTGGCGATGAGGGTGCCGGGCCAGGCCTTGCGGAGCTCCTGGAAGACGGCGTCCTCGGGGTCGGCGAAGACGACGTGCAGGTAGGCGAGGCCGTCACCGGCGAGTTCGCCGGTCAGGGCGCGGTAGATCGCTGCGGTGTCGCCCTCCGCCATGCCCTGGCCGGTGAAGCCGGGCGACACCCGCAGGCCGACGCGCTCCGGGCCGATCTCGGCGGCTACGGCGCGGACCACCTCGACGACGAAGCGGATCCGGTTCGCCACCGGGCCGCCGTAGCCGTCGGTGCGGCGATTGGTGTTCCGGGCGAGGAACTGGTGCAGCAGGTAGCCGTTGGCGCCGTGCACCTCGACGCCGGCGAACCCGGCCTCGACGGCCCTGCGGGCGGCGGCGGCGAAGTCGGCGACCGTCCGGCCGATCTCGTCGGCGGTCAGCTCGCGCGGGACGACGGACTCGCGGTGGCCGCCCGGGGTGTGGATCGTCTCGGGCAGCGCGACCGGCGAGGGGGCGACGGGGTGCAGTCCGCTGTTCTCGGGGTGGCCGATCCGGCCGCCGTGCTGGAGCTGGAGGAACATCCGTCCGCCCGCCGCGGCCACGGCGTCGGTCACCGTGCGCCAGCCGGTGACGTGCTCGTCGGCGTGGATGGCCGGGATGTCGGCGTAGGTGCGGCCGACCCGGTTCGGGGTGGCGGCCTCGGCGATGATCAGTCCGGCGGTGGCGCGCTGGGCGTAGTAGGTGGCCATGATCGGCTGTGGGACGCCGTCGGCGCCGGCCCGGGTGCGGGTCATCGGGGCCATCACGAGGCGGTTGGGGAGGTGCAGCGGGCCGAGGTCGGCGGGCTGGAAGAGGCCGGGGGTGCGGGTGTTCGCCGTGTTCGCGTTCGTCGCCGTCGTGTTCGCCGTGTTCGTAGCGTTCTTGTGCGCCGTCTTCGTCGTCTTCGCCGTCTTCGTCGTCATGCCGGAACCGTAGAAGCTCACACCGGTGTCAGCTTCAAGTGCGGTGGCCGGGGGCCGGGCTGACGGCCGGGTGGGCCCGCCGCCCGAGGACGGCAGCGGGCCCACCCGGTCGTCAGGCCGCCACCTCGTGGGCGTGGTCCTCGCCGAGGCCGCCCCCGGCGCCGCCGCCGCTCGCCTGGGGCGACACGGTCGCGGGCCGGTCGAGTTCGCCGAGGTCCCACGCGAACGTGCCGACGGCGTGGGCGATCACGGCGATGTTCGTGTCGAACGCGTCCCGGTCGAGGTTGTCCAGGCCGTCGCAGGCTTTGTGGTAGCAGGGATCGAAGGCGACGCCCGCCGTGCCGCCGTAACGGGCCTGCTGCGCTGCCGACTTGACGACCTCGGCGCCGGTGTCGGTGCCGCCCGCCGGGATGCCCGCGTCGATGAACGGGCCGTAGTCGGAACGCCCGTTGAAGGCCACCGGCTCGTGCGGCACGCCGCGGCGGTCGAGGAAGTCGGAGATGTGCCGCTGGATCTGCGCCGAGCCCGCGGGACCGGCGCCGCCGCCGGTGCTGCCGGAGCCGTCGTAGACGAACTGGGCGTGGTTCGGGGAGGCGATCATGTCGAAGTTGAGGTAGAGCCGGATCTTCTTCCGGTCCGCCTCCGCCAGCGACTTGACGTACGCCTCCGACCCCTTGAGCCCGAACTCCTCGGCGGACCACCAGGCGAACTTGACCTTGTTCCGCACCGGCCGGACACCGAGGTTGCGGGCGACCTCCAGGATGCCCGCCGAGCCGGAGCCGTTGTCGTTGACACCCGGGCCGGCCGGGACGGAGTCGAGGTGGGCGCCGACGAAGACGGTGTTGTTCTCGTCGCCGCCGCGGGTCTCGGCGAGGACGTTCCACGTGGTGCGCGGCTCCGTGAACGTGCGGATGTCCAGGCTCACTTCGACCGGTCCGGCCGCCGCCTTCGCCGCCAGCGCCTCCCCCGCCGCCTTCGAGACGCCGCCGACGGGGATCCGCACCGCGTTCGGCTCGCCGAGCGTCCCGTTCAGGTCGCCGTCCGCGCTGTTGTAGACGATCGCGCCGGCCGCGCCCGCCGCTGCCGCCGCGGCCTGCTTGACGGCGAAGCCGCAGCCCCCGCGCCGGATCAGCGCGATCCGGCCGGTGAACTCCCCCTCCGGGTAGTCGGCGGCCGCGCAGCCGGTGGCCGGGCCGACCGGCACGACCGCCAACTCGCCCTTCACGCCCGCCTCCGGGCCGCTCGGCGAGTACGTCATGGCGATCACCGGCACCTGCTCGGCCTGTGGTGACACGACGTCGAGGCGCTGGGTCCGCGCCTCGAAGAACGTGTAGGAGAACTCCTGCCGCGAGACCTTGAGCCCGGCCCGGCGGGCCTGCTCGTAGACGTAGCGGGCGGACTCCTCGTGGCCCGGCGAGCCGGCTGCCCTGGTGCCGCCGTTGCGGTCGGCGATCCGCTGGAGGGCCCGGAGCGTGTCGAGGGCGTCGTCGGCGGTGCTCCGGTCGACCAGCCGGGCCGCGAGCTGCGCACCCCGGCGGGCCGGGTCCGGGTCGGCGCCCGCGGTGCCGGCCCCGGCGAGCAGCAGCGGCACGGCCAGGGCGGTCGCCGTCACCGCGGCTCCGGCGGGGTGGGCGAGCGGGGTTCTCGTACGGCGGGTGCGCGGGCGGCGGGTGCGCGGGCGGCGGGTGCGCAGCGTCAAGGCGGGTCCTTCCGACGGTCCGTGGACTCCGATTTGACATGACCGTCACCAGGCCTGCCAAGACCGCCGCGTCCGTCCGGGGGGAGGGCGCCGCGGCGCGACGGGATGCGGACCGGTCACCGCTCGGTGATGCTGGAGAGGTGGGGGACTCTCTTCCAGGAGTGTGACCATGTCCATGATGGATAAGCTCAAGAGCCTGCTCAAGGGCCACGAGGACCAGGCCGAGAAGGGCGTCGACAAGGCGGGCGACGCCTTCGACGAACGCACCGAGGGCAAGTACGGCAGCCAGGTGGACACCGCCCAGGACAAGCTCAAGGAACAGTTCCGCGACCAGCCGCCGCAGTAGGCCCGCCGCTGTCCCCTGAAGCTGACGCCCCGGTCCGGCCGCCGTGCCGCGCCGGGGCTCAGTCGTGTCCGGCGACCCCCTCGGGCTCCGGCACCGCGCCGCAGTTCTCGCACGGTTCGGCCCCGGCCCGCTCGCGCAGCCGTCCGCACTCCGGGCAGACCCGGTCCAGCCAGCAGGCCGCCTCTCCGCCTTCGTCCATGCCGCCGATTGTGCCGCCCGGCGCTGCGCCATGGCGAGTAGACACTGTCTACTCGGCCCTGGTAGACAGTGTCCATGACCGAAGAGGAGAAGGACCTCCGCACCCGCCTGGTGGCCGCCGGAGTCGAACTGCTGGCCCGGGACGGCGTCCAGGCGCTCGGCCTGCGCGAGATCGCCCGCCGGGCCGGCGTCTCGCACGGCGCGCCGCGCCGCTACTTCCCCACCCACCGCGAACTGCTCGCCGCCATCGCCCGGCACGGCTTCGGCAAGCTCACCGACACCCTCGCCGCGGCCGACACCCTCGCCGCCACCGACGGCCTCCCGCCCCGCGACCGGCTCACCGGGCTCGCCCGCGCCCACCTGCGCTTCGCCGCCGCCAACCCCGGCATGTTCGAGCTGATGTTCCGCCACGACCTGCTGGAGGGCAGCGGGGCCGACCTCCGCTCGACCTCGCTGCCGCTCTTCCGCACCTTCGCCCGCCTGGTCGGCGAGGCCCGCCCCGAGCGCGACAGCGGCACCACGGCCGTCGCCCTGCTCGCGAACCTGCACGGCCTCGCCCAGCTGCGCGCCTGGGGCAGCCTGCGGCTGCTCACCGGCGACGACGACGTGGAGCCGGTCCTGACGGCGATCGTCGACGCCCACCTCGGCGCCCCGGCACAGCGGTGAGCGCCGCCCGGCGCGAGCGGCTGACGCTCGCCGCGAGCATCACCGGCGCCGTCGTCGTGGCCCTGGACGGCACCGTGCTGTCCGTCGTCCAGCCCAGCCTCCAGCGCGACCTCCACACCACCGCCGCGGCCGTCCAGTGGACCAGCACCGGCTACCTCGTCGCCGTCGCCGCCCTGCTGGTCTTCGCGGGCCGCCTGGGCGACCGGTACGGGCACCGGCGCGTGTTCGGCGCCGGAGTGGCGGGCTTCGCCGCCGCCTCGGCCGGGATCGGCCTGGCGCCGGGCATCGGCTGGGTGATCGCCCTCAGGGTCGCGCAGGGCGTCGCGGGGGCCCTGCTGCAACCCGCGACCCTCGGCATGCTGCGCGCGGTCTTCCCCGGCGAGCGGCTCGCCGGGCCGATCGCCCTGCGCACCAGCGCGATCGGGCTCGCGGCCGCCGTCGGACCGCTCCTCGGCGGCGCGCTCACCGCACACCTCGGCTGGCGGGCGGTCTTCTTCCTCACCCTCCTGCCCGCCGCTGCCGCCGGACTGCTCGCCCTCGCCGTCCCGATGCCGGGGCCCGTGCGCGGCGGGGACACCGGCGGGCTCGACCTGCCGGGCGCGGCACTGCTCGCGCTCACCCTCGGCTGCCTCGTCCAGTCCCTGGTCGGCCTGCCCTCCCGGGGCAGCACGCTCGGCCTGGCCGCCGCCACCGTCCTCGGCCTCGCGTTCGCCCGGCACGAGCGGCGCACCGCCCGTCCGCTGCTGCCCCCGGCCGTACTGCGCTCCGCCGGGGTGACGCCCGTGCTGGGCGCCCTGCTCGCGGCGTCGGCGGCGCTCTCCGGGACGCTCTTCCTCGCCACCTACTTCCTGCAGGACGTCCTCGCCCTCGACCCGTTGCAGAGTGCACTGCGGGCGCTGCCGCTCGCCGTGACGATAGTGCTCGCGGCGCCCGCCTCCACCTGGCTGGCGAACCGTCACGGTGCCAGGGAGACCGTCGTGTCGGGCATGCTGCTGGTCGCCCTGGGCGTATTGCTGATCTCCCGGCTCGACCGGTCCTCCGGGCCGGTCGGGACGGGGGCCGGCTTCCTCCTGCTCGGCGCCGGGTTCGGCGCGGTGATGGCCACCGCCACGGCCATCGTCGTGCGCGGCACGGCCGCCTCCCGGGCCGGGGTCGCGGGCGGCCTCCAGCAGACCGCCATGAACGTCGGCCCCGCCCTCGGGGTGGCGCTGGCGGCCACCGTCGCCGGACCCGCCGCCGTCGGCACGGCGCTCGGCCCCGCGGGCCTCGCCCTGGCCGCCGTCGCCACGGGCGGCGCGCTGCTGGCCACCCGCATCCCCGGCGCAGAACGGGGCGCGGTCGTGCCGGAGGGGCGCTGAGCGGCCTCGACGAGCCCCGTCGAACCGCCCGTGCGCCTGCCCGGGCCGCGCCGAGCGCTCGCCCGGGGCACCGCGCTCGACCGGCCCTCACCCGTTCGGCCGACATAGGCTGGCCCTGACCACCACCGCCCCGACGGCCGGAGGGCCGATGAGCCGACGCCGCCCCGCCAGCCATCCGAGCGCCGACGCCCTGCTGACCCAGCTCGAAGGACTCACGGCGCGCGCCCTGGCGCACGCCGAGCTCCAGCGGGCCCAGGTGGAGCTGGCCGAGGCGCTCCAGCGGGAGCTGCTGCCGGCCGCCCTGCCGCAGCGGCCGGAGCTGCGGGCCGCGGCCCGGTACGCGCCGGCCCGGCACGGCCTGAGCGTCGGCGGGGACTGGTACGACGGCTTCCCCCTGCCCGACGGCTCCCTGGCCTTCTCGCTCGGCGACGTCCAGGGCCACGACGTGGAGGCGGCGGCGCTCATGGGCCAGGTCCGGGTCGGCCTGCGCGCGGTGGCGGCCACCGCCGCCGACCCCGGCGAGGTCCTCGCCCGGGCCAACGACCTGCTGATATCCCTGGACAGCCGCCGCTTCGCCACCTGCAGCTTCCTGCGCTACGACCCGGTCACCGGGGACCTGTCGCACGCCCGCGCCGGCCACGTCCCGCCCGTGTGGGCCAACCGCGACGGCCGCTGGGGCCACTGCGCCGACGAGGGCGGGCCCCCGCTGGGCGTCCTGCCCGGCGCGACGTACCCCGTGACGCACCACAGGCTCACCGGGAGCGGGGTCATGGCGCTGGTCACCGACGGCGTGGTCGAGGGCCCCGCGTTCCCCATCGAGGCCGGGCTGGACGAGGTCGCGGCCGTCCTGCGGGAGCGGGTCGGGGCCGACCCGGACGAACTGGCAGCCGCCGTGCTCCGGGTGGCCGACCTCACCGGACACGCCGACGACGCCGCCGTCCTGGTCCTGCGCCACGACCGCTAGCGGCTCCCGGCCGGGCCCCGGGGCAGGCCACGCGTGTCACACGCCGCATCGCCGACCGGGCGTAGTGAGATGCTGCCGTGCCGCTGACTACGCCGTTCCGCCCCCGTTCCCCCCGTGACCTGGCGGTGACCGCCATACGACTGCTCGCGGTCACCACCGTCTACCTCGCCGCCGGCCGGCTCGGCCTGCTGCGCCAGGTGGTGATCGCCGGGGCCAAGGTCACCCCGCTGTGGCCGCCGACCGGGATCGCGCTCACCTGCCTGCTGCTCCTCGGGCTCGGCATCTGGCCGGCCGTCGCGCTGGGCGCCTACCTGGTGGTCGTCACCATCGGGCCGGCGCACTGGAGCTCGCTCGGCATCGTCGCCGGCAACACGCTCGCGCCGGTCGCCGCGTACCTCATGCTGCGCCGGGTCGGCTTCCGGATCGAGCTGGACCGGCTCCGCGACGGGGTGGCCCTCGTCTTCCTCGGCGCGTTCGCCGGCATGCTGGTCAGCTCCACCATCGGCACCACCGTGCTGGTCCTGAACGGCTCGCTGCCGGCGGACGGTTTCTGGTCCACCTGGTCGGCCTGGTGGACCGGCGACGCGATGGGCGTCCTGGTGGTCACCCCGCTGCTGCTGGCGCTGCGCACCGCCCGGCCGCCCGCCGATCCAGGCCCGTTCGACTGGGTGGAGCCGGTCCTGCTGCTGGCCGGAACCGCCGCCGCCACCCTGATCGCCACCTCGACCACGGTGAACCTGCTCTTCCTGGTCTTCCCCTTCCTGATCTGGGCGGCCCTGCGCTTCCGGCTGATCGGCGCGGCGCCCTGCGTGCTCCTGATCTCGGTGCTCGCGATCGTCGCGGCCACCGACCGCAGCGGACCGTTCGCCCGCCACGGACTCGTCGCCGACATGGTGGTGCTCCAGGCCCTCAACGCGTGCGCGGCGCTGACGGGCCTGCTGCTGTCCGCGATCATCGCCGAGCAGCGCAACACCTACCGCCGCATCGAGCAGGCCTGCGTCGAACTCGCCGAGGTGGTGAACCGGCTGGCCCCGGGCGAGGCGGACACCAGCCAGTGGCTGCCCCCCGACGACGGCGGCCGGTAGACACCCGTGTGGCGGGGACACCGGGGCTCATATCCAGCCTCGCTCGCGGGCGAGGAGGGCCGCCTGGAACCGGTTGGCGGCCTCCAGCCGGCGCATCAGCGAGGCCACGTACTTGCGGTAGGTCCGAACCGCGATCCCGAGGTCACGCGCCCCGCTCTCGTCCTTGTCCGCCGTGTACAGCGTCTGGAGGATCCTCCGCTCCAGCTCGCTGACGCCTCCGACGGACGGCCCGGTGCCGGGCCCCTCGGGCGGGAGTTCCTCCGCCGCGCCCCACATGCGTTCGAAGAGCGAGGCGAGCGCGGCGACGAGTCCCGTCTCACGGACGAGGATGGCGCCCTTGGCCGTGTGGGCGGGGTCGATGGGGGTGAGGGCGGCGACCCGGTCGCAGACGATGAGCCGCTCCAGCGGCTGGCGCGAGATACGGATCTGCGCCCCCTGGGCGGTCAGCTCGCGGGCGTAGGCCATCGTGGGCCGGTCGTCCAGGGCCGCCGCGCCCAGGAGCGTTCGCATGTGGACGCCCCGGCGCAGGATCCGCTCGTCCAGCGGGCGCGCGTGCGCGATGGTGTCCGCGCTCAGCACACCGCCGGGGTGCGTCGTGAGGCTCTCCGTCCAGGTGAAGAAGGTGAGTTCGTCGATGACCTCCCGCACCTCCGCCATGCCCTCCAGACGCCGGATCGAGGCATCGGGGCCGGCCGAGCGCCGCTCCGCCGCCTGCACCCCCCGCTCGGCGATCAACACGTCGACCGTGCGGCTGGTGGTGACCTCCTCCTCCAGCCGGGACCGCAGCAGGCCCACCGCGTACTCCACCAGGTGCTCCACGGCCTTCGCCGGCGACACCGGGTGCAGCACGCCGTCCCCGGTCTCCCGGGCCAGGCCGAGGCCGGTCAGCCGCCCGCCGAGGTCCCCGTCGGCCGTGTCGAAGTGACCCGCGAGCTCCTCGTGGGTGGTCTCGCCACGGCGCAGGAGGAGCCGGTACGCCTCCTCGTCGTCCGGGGCGACCCCCAGGAACGTCAGGTGCCGCTGTCGCATGCCCACCCCCGTGTCGGTGCTTACCGCGCCACGGACCGCAAAGGTCCAGTCCAATAGTCGTCGAGATCGTTCGAACCGGAAAGCTGCCCTGTCCGGCGGCGGAACGGATGCCGGGAACGAAGGTCAGCCGAAGCGCCGACAGGACATGCTCGTGACGCGGAGCAGGTCCACGTGGCGACGCCTGACGAGAAGGAGCACCCCGACAGACTAGATGATCGATTCCAAGGAGTTAGCAGTCGTAGGCGGTCGGCGCGCATGGTCGACTGGTCGGTGTGAAGTCATTCAGAGCGGAACCGGCCCGCAGGAGTTCCGCATACCAGTCGGCGATGGTGCCCCAGGAGTCAGTCATCCAGTACGGGTGCCCGCGGCCGCCCCCTGCAGGATGCGGCACACCGGCTTGCAGTAACTTGCGCATCCCGAGGCTCGATCTGTCTCCACTCGGTCGTCAGAGTTGTTCGTGCGAGGCACCAGGAGTCCTCGCCCTTCTCAAGGGATCAAAGGGAGATGCAGTCCATGATCCGCACCGAATCCAGCCCGGCCACCTCCGTCCGGCTCCGCAAGTCCTTTCCCCTGTACGCCTGTTCGGCGCTCGGCGCGGCACTGATCGCACTCGTGGGCGTGGGCGCCGCGCAGGCCGGGCAGCAGGTGCAGCCCGCCGCTGCGGTGACCGGCGGCGCCCCGGCCGGCGCCGCCACCCCCGACGTCCACGACTGGGGCTGAGCCGGGCCGCCATCCGACTCGACCTGGAGGCCCCCGTGCCCTACGAACAACACGTACGGATCGTGGCGACCGCCCAGGCCCTGCCGGCAGCAGCGCCGGAGACCGCTGCGGTACGCCTGATCTCCCTCCTGCCGGCCCCCTGGACCGCCACCCTGACCGGGGTGACGCCGACCGCCGCCACGCTGACGCTCTCCGCACCCGAGGCTCCGGCCGCCGGCACCGCCGAGGAGGCGGTCGACCGGGCCCTGTCCCGACCAGAGCTGTGCGGATGGATCCGCACCGAACCCTGATGGACATTCAGCAGGTCGATCCACGATGAATCCTGACGGATGGTCAGCACATCGATCCGCATCGAACCCTGACGGACATGGCGCGACAGCCCGCCCCGAAGCCCCTTCCCGGTCATGGAATTCCCCCACGAGATCCAGTCGAAGAATGGGAGCACGCCAGTGCCACGTCCACCCGCACTGCCGTCCGAGGAGAAGGCCTCGATCGTTCTGTCGATCCTCTCCGGTCAGGTCACCGCCGCCGAAGCGGCCCGGCGGGCCGGGGTCTCCGACCAGGCGATCAGCAGCTGGAAGCGCCGCTTCATCGAGGCCGGCCGCGAGGGCCTCGACGCCGGCCACGGCCAGCAGAACACCCGCGAGCTACAGCTCCTGAAGGAGATCAGCATGCTCAAGAGCGCGCTGGGCGACTCCTACCTGCAACTGCGGGAACTGACGTCGATGCGTCACCACCAGCGCCTGGCGGGCAAGTTCACCGTAGGCTGACCACATGATCGAGGACGGCGCGCAGGCCAGCGGCAGCGTTACCACCGTGCGCCGGGTGGGCGACACCATCCGGCGCCCCTGCGGCAGGTGGACGCCGCTGGTCCACGCACTGCTGGGCCACCTGCACGACGTCGGCTTCACCCGGGCCCCGCGGGTGCTGGGCATCGACGAATCCGGGTGCGAAGTGCTCTCCCTGCTCGACGGAGAGGTCGCGATGCGGCCCTGGCCCGCGGTCCTGCGCGGCGACGAGGGCGTCACGGCGCTGGCCCGGTGGCTGCGCGAATTCCACTCCGCCGTGGCCGAGTTCAGGCCGCCCCGGGACGCCGAATGGTTCGCCCCGGACGTCCGGTGGCGGCCCGGCCAGGTCGTGCGGCACGGAGACCTCGGTCCGTGGAACTCGGTCTGGCGCGGCGCGGAGCTGGTCGGGTTCATCGACTGGGACTTCGCCGAGCCGGGTTCGGCGATCGACGACCTCGCCCAACTCGCTTGGTACTCGGTGCCGTTGCGAGGTACGCAGCAGGAGCACGCGGCCGGCTTCGGCGGCGGCGCCCCGCTGCGCCGCCGGCTGGAGCTCCTGTGCGCCGGCTACGGCGCCGATCCGGCGCAGGTGCTCGCCGGGGTGGCCGCGTTGCAGGAGCGGGAGTCGGGCCGGATCGAGCACTGGGGCGGGCGCGGCGTCGAGCCCTGGCGCACCTTCCTGGACCGCGGGGACGTCGCGTCGATGGCCGCCGAACGGGCCTGGCTGCGCGAGAACCTGAGTTCCCTCACACCGGCCCCGGATGCGCGATGACCCCTCTTCGGAACAGTTCGGCCTTCACCCGGAGGACGTAGTCGTCCCCGAAGAGCCCGTAGCGGTGACAGGCCGCCGTGACGGCTGCCTGGCGGGCCGGGGAGCGGTCGCGCAGCAGTGCCCCGCACAGCCCGGCGTCCAGGTGGGCCAGCGGTGCCACCAGACCCGCGGCCCCCGGGGTGTCCAGCATGAGGTCCTCCCAGCCCTGGAACACGGGCGTGTCCGCGGCCTCCCGCACCAGTGCGCGGGTCGTCTCCGGGGAGCGACTCGACTCCTTCATCCCGACGACGCGGTCGAGCCGGAGGATCCTGATGAGAGTCTCCCGGTCGATCCGGTTGCCGGACACCGCGGACTCGTTGTAGACGAACACCGGCAGCTCGGACGCGGCGGCGACGGTAGCGAAGTGGCCGTAGACCGCCCCCGGCGAGGCGGGCCCGCCCATCGGCGGCGCGACCACCACGGCGTCCGCGCCCAAGTCCGCCGCCACCGCGGCCCGTTCGACGGCCTCGGCCGCAGTGGCGACCTGCGCTCCGACGAGGCACGGAAGTCCGTCCGCGTGGCGCACGGTGAATTCCACCATGGCGCGCCACTGCTCCGCGGACAGCCGCCAGCCCTCCCCGCAGCTGATGGCCGGCATGAGTGCTGCCACGCCGGAGCGCGCGGCGCCGATCAGGGCCCGCACGCACGGCTCGGAGACGGCGCCGTCCGGGCCCACCGGAGTGACGAGCGGCAGGACCAGCCCGCCGCCGACCACCGGTCGGGCCGGCGGGTCGGTCACGGGGCGGGTCATCGGCCGATCCTCTCCAGCGCCGTGGCCAGCCGCTTCACCGAGTCGGCGAACATGCCCGGGTCCCGGGCGAGCGCTATGCGGATGAACCCGTCGCCCGCCCTGGGCGCGTGCCAGTGGAAGTACGTGCCGGGCAGTACGTAGACGTCCTCCTCGCGCAGCAGGTGCTGCAGTTCCGTGGCGGTGAGCCGGTCGGAGGCGATCCTGAACCAGGCGACGCTCACCGGCACCACCGGTTCCTGGAGTTCCAGGACCGTTCCCGCCAGGACGTCGCGCGCCAGCCGGCGGTTGGTCTCCAAGACGGTGGCGACCGACGCGAAGCCGTCGCGGGCCGAATCCTCGGCGTAGGCGGTGAGCAGGTTGAGGATGAAGGGCGACACGTTGAGCAGCACGCTGGTGTGCAGCTTCCTGACGTCCTCGTAGACGTCGTCGCTGGTCACCAGCATGGCGCACTTGGCGTCCTGGACCGGCCAGGTCTTGCCGGTGTCCTCGATGGTGACATAGCTGACGCCGGAGTCCCGCAGGAGCTCGTAGAGGTCGAAGCGGCCGTACGGGGTGTCGCCGCAGAAGGCGAACGCGGCGAAGCACAGGTCGATGACCAGCAGCTTGCCGTGGTCCCGGCAGAACCGCGCCACCTCGGCGAACCCCGAGCGGCCGTGCTTGAGCAGGCTGAAGCCGGTCGGGTTGTTCGGGTCGACGAGGAACAGCGCGTCGCCGCGCACGGACTCCTTGAGGTTGTCGTAGATGTGCTGGACGTCGTGCAGGGTGCGCTCGGCGATCGGACGGGCCGTGACCCCCGAGTTCCTCAGCACGTCGTGGAGGTTGTCGAAGCAGGGCTCGACCAGTGTGACCGTCGCCTGCCGCTCCCGCAGGTACATCGCGACGACGAGGGTGGAGACCGAGGCGGCGTAGGAGAGCAGGGGCGGCTTGCCGTGCAGCGCGGACGCCTGCCCGTGCAGCCGGAAGAACGCCTCGGTGAACCGCCGCTCGAACTCCGCCTGCGTGCCGCGCTCGGCCTCGTACCAGAGGTCGGGCAGCCTACCGACGATCTCGCGCTGGCTCGCCGACTGGTGCTGGTGGGTGTGCGCGTCGGCCAGGTTGTGCCGGGTCGCCAGCGCTTCGATCTCGTGCTGCGTCAGGTCCGCGGGCCCGCTGGCCAGGGCGTCGAGTGGGCGGCTGTAGGTGATCACGACTCTCGTTTCTCGGGTCGGTCGGACGGACAGGCGGAAGGTGGCGGGCCTGGGCGGGCGGGCCGCACGGGCGGGGCGGGGCCGGCGGTCAGAACGGGGCCAGAAGCGCCTGGCGCAGCTGCCGGGCCACCCGGGGACCGCCACCGGGCCAGTGCCGGGCCTGCTCCCCGCCGGGGGCCGCCACCGCGACCGCGGGGTCGGCCGCGAGACGGGTGAGGAACCGCCGTTCGGCGGGCGGGAGCCCCGCGGGGTCCGCGTCGGAGGGGCCGGTGCCCGGCGCCAGGACGGCGAACCGGCCCCAGAGCGAGGCCGCATCGCGCAGCTCGGTGCCGTCCGGCCCGCAGACGACCGCGGCTCCGGCGATGGCCCGCAGGACGTCGTCGCGCCAGGGGTGCACGGTCCCGACGGCGACGCCGGTCTCGTGTGCGTGTGCGAGCAGCGTCTCCTGCGCCGGGCCGAGGGCGTCGGCGATCAGGACCACGCCGCTCCCCCTGGCGGCGGTGCGCCGGTACGGCAGGAAGGGGCCGACCGTCTTGACGCCCCGGCCGGATGCGGCACTTGAGGTGATCCGGGGGGCGGCCGGCGTGCAGACCACGACGCGCCCGCCGCACTCGGCCGCGAGCGCGGCGCCCCGGTCGGGGTCGGCGAGGACCGCGACCAGCGGCAGCCCGGATGCCAGCGCGGTAGCGGCGGCGCCCGGACCGCCCACGGCGAGCGCGGCCCGGGGCCGGTCGTCCCCGGCCGGGCCCGCCGCGCCGAGCCAACCCGGCAGCGGGGCCTCGCCCGGCGGGGGCGCGACCGGGACGTCGAGGTGGGCGAGGACCGCGGCCGCGACGAGGAGGTCCCCCAGGTCGCGCGCGGGTTCCAGGAACAACGAGATCACAGCTGGTCCCCCGATGTGACGGGTGTGCGGGCCCCGACCGCGGGTCCGGCGCCGGGCCGGCTCCGCAGGAGGATCCCGAACAACGGCAGGCTGAGCACGAGGAGGCCCGCGAAGACCCAGGTGTAGCCGAAGGAGGCGACGACGCTGCCGGTGACGACGAAGGACACGGTGGTCGCGAGGCCGCCGATGAGGCCGCCGAACGAGAGCACCGTGGAGCGCACCGCGTTGTCGGTGGCGTCGTTCACTACCTGGCTCAGCAGCGGGTAGATCAGATCGATGGTGAGGAAGACGCAGTAGTAGCCGACGATCGCGAACCACGGCCGCGCGGAGTACATCCCCAGCAGCCCGGAGGCGAACAGCACCGCGGCGATGAGCATCGCCCGGGTCATGCCGAGCGCGGTCAGCCGGTGGGCGACGGCGGACACTCCGGCGGCCACCAGGGTGATGAAGCCGATGACGAGGCTCACCGCGGTGGGTTTCAGCCCCAGCCCGGCGAAGAAGTCCTGGCTGAAGATGCTCACCGCCGTGACGCCCGCGTTGACGAGGGCGCCGAACAGCAGGGCGTTGAGGAGGTGGCGCCGCCGGCGCAGCACGCGCCATCCGGCGACGATGGTCCCCGCCATGGTCGCCCGCCGGTCCACGGGCTGGGGCGACTCGGGCACCCTCCACACGAACCAGCTCGCCCCGGCCACGGCGAGCGCGTGCGCGACGAACGGGAGCCAGTACAGGTGTTCGTACATCGCGCCGCCGACGAAGGTGGTCAGTGCGAGGACGGCGAAGCCGAGCCCCATGGCGCGTCCGGTCTCCCGTGCGAAGAGCTCGCTGCGGCCCAGGTCGTCCAGGAGTTCGTACAGCAGCGCGCTGTCCGCACCCCGCTGGCCCGCCCAGCCGAGCCCTTGCAAGGCGAAGGAGACGACCAGCAGCCACAGCGGTGTCGCGAGCATCAGCGCGGCGCCGGCCGCGCCGGCCAGGAGCCCCGCGGTGATGACGGCGCGGCGGCCCAGCCGGTCGGCGAGGGAGCCGAGCGGCACGTCCGCGATCAGCCGGGAGGCGTGGAAGCACGCTTCCAGCAGTCCCATCTCGAACAGCGAACGGCCGTGCGCCACCAGGTAGACGATGAAGACGCCCCGGGTGAACTGCGCGTTCGAGGTGCCCATGAAGAACCGGTACGCCCAGAGGGCGCGCCGCCCGGCCGGTGAGATCGCCGTCACCGCGCACCCCGGTCGCCGAACAGCCGGCCGGCCACCGCGCCCGCCAGCTCGCGGAACCCGGTCCCCAGCGCGTCCCGGCAGGCCTGCTCCGGCCACCAGTCGACCGGTAGCCGCTCCCAGCCGCGGATCGTGATCCGCTCGTCCGCGGGAGCGTCCTGGGCCAGCCGCGGCCACCCGGAGGGATCGGGCAGCGGTGCCGCCGCTACGTAGCGCCGTGCCGCGCCCGAGCCGAGCAGGACCGAGCGGCTCAGGTGCACCCCTTCGAACACGAGCGCGCCGGGCTCCTTCCGCTGGGCATCGGCGTAGCGCGAGCAGTACATGCGGAACGCGTCCAGCACGTCGTCGGAGTTGGGGAAGCCGAGCGGGTACATGCCTTCGTGGAACGGGGTGAAGAGGCCGTAGAGCTCGGAATCGGGCAACGGCAGGACCTCGTCGGGCCGTTCGTGGTGGACGGAGGTGACGCAGCGCACCCCCAGGGCCGCGGCGGTGTCGTCGAGCACGGGCGCCAGCCGGTCGCCCAGCGCGTGGAACTCCTCCGCGCGCGCCGGATGTTGCAGCGCCTCCTCGGCGACGCAGAGGCCGATGCGGGCGGGCACGCCGAACGCCTTCGCCGCGATCCAGCCGAGTGCGGCCTCCCACACGACCGAGACGGGCAGCGCCGCCGGGTCGCCCGCCGACCGGCCGAGGCACGGGTGGCAGACCACCGAACCGACGTTCTGCGGCCAGGAGTCGGCCGCGAGCGCGACCACGAGGCCGGCGACCGGTGCCGGCACCGGGCCGGCGACCGGGCGCAGTCCCGCCGACGCCCATCCGCGCGGCTCGCCCTCACCGGCCCCGGCCGCGCGCACGGCGCCCTGTCCCCAGTGCTCCGCCCCGAGCGCCGTCATCGCCACACCCCCAGGGACAACAGCCGGTCCAGCCCCACGCCCACGCAGAAGGTGGCGCGGCCGGCATCGCCCGTGAACGACGTGCCGTGGTCGTTGAACGAGGCGACGGCCACCGGCCGGTCACCCGTCATCCATTCGAGCTTGCGCCGCATACCGTCGGTGAACCCGTCGGACGCCGCGCACCACTGCCCCGGCACCGTCGCGGCGAGCAGGCCTGCGACCCGGTCGACGACGGCCCGCGCGAGCTCCTCGACGCGGTCGACCCCGGCGCAGCCGACGATCTCGAACACCCGGTACGCCTCCAGCCGGCCGGCCGGCTCCCAGCGCCGCGCCGGTTCGCGGCGGAACGCATAGCCCACACCGGCGTAGAGCCCGTCGGGCCGCTCACCGATGCCGTCGACGAACTGGAGGCACGCGGCGTGCGGGAGGCGGCCGGACGGGAACGCGCTGTCGACGTTCTGCGGGTGGTCCGTGCCGACGGCCGAGTCGGTGAGGATCGGGTACCAGACCGGTACGACGCCGAGGCCGGCCAGCGCCGCATGGAGGCCGTCGGCGAAGCGCTGCACCGCGACGGCCTCGTCGCCGACGGCGAGCGCGGAGCCCAGCGGGCCCGCGAAGTCCGTGGGGGCGACGGGCAGTCCGACGAGGTGCTCGCCGGACACCGAGGTCGTGAGCAGGCCGTCCCGCGGCAGCGCGGGGCGCTGCTCCCCCGGCGCGCCGGAGGCGAACCAGCGGCGCGGCGAGCCCGGCCGCGGGGCGCACAGGTGCGTGGCCAGCGTCGTCACGTCAGCCAGTGCCCCGGGCGCGAAACCGGCCGAGACGTCGACGTCCCACCGGGCTTCGGCGGCGGCCAGCAGGCCGGCGATGCGGAGCGAGTCGACCTCGCCCAGGATCGGGGAGTGCGGACCCGCGTCGATCTCCGCCGCCGCGAGCCATTGCGTGATCCAGCGGGCCACTTCGGTCGTGTCCATCGGTCTCAGTAGCTCCAGTTCGCTGCGGTGCCGAGGCGGGCGATGTCGTCGCTGTAGCCCGCGGCCGTGGTCGAGCACCCCGTGCAGGAGAGCGGTCCCGCGGCCCGGAAGTGCGCGCGGTGGGTGCGGAAGCTCGGCTGGTCCAACCAGATCCGCCCGGACGCGTCGGTTGCACGGCCCGAGCCCCGCTCGTCGGGGTCGCGGTGCGGCAGGCAGCTGCAGGCGAACTGCCGGCCCTGCTTGGGGTCGAGGTAGACGACGTCGTCGGTGACGTGGCAGGCCGGTCCCTCGGCCCTGGGCGTGACGCCCCCGTCGAAGTACGCCGAGCGCTCGGCGTCCGTGTCGCCGTAGAAGCGCCGGCCGAGCGGGCGCAGCGCGCCCGGCCTCGACCCGTCGTACAGCGGTTCGCAGCGGGCCGTCACGTCGTCGGGGTCGGGGTAGCGAACGGTGCGGTCCAGCTTGATCGCGGACAGCTCCCACTGCTCGACCCCGATGTCTTCGAGGAGGCGTTGCAGCTGCGGCATCTGGGCGTAGTTGTGGGGGCCGACCACGGTGTTCACCCGTGGCAGGACGCCCAGTTCCCTGCACCGGCGCAGGCCCTCCACCGCGGACTCGAACAGTCCCGGTGTGCCGCGGTAGACGTCGTGCGTCCGCGGTCCCGCACCGTCCAGGCTCACGATGATCTGCGCCAGTCCCGCCTCGGCCAGCGGCCCTGCCAGGCGGGGCAGCCGGTGCCCGTTGGTAATGATCGACATCGCCATCCCGGCGTGGGCGCCGATCCGCACCAGCTCCGTGACGTCCTGGTGCAGCAGCGGCTCGCCGCCGGTGAAGCGGACGACGCGGACGCCCAACGGCCAGGCCTGTGCCACGGTGTCGCGCATGTCGGCGGCGGAGAAGCGGTAGCCGTCGCGCGAGCGCGCGAACTCGCACATGAAGCAGTCCGCGTTGCACGCCTCCAGGACCCGGATGAACAGGTATCGGGGCCGGCCGCCGGGTGCGGCCGGCGCGGCGGGAGCCGGCGTGCGGGGTGCCTCGTTCATGTCGGCGTGCCTTCCCTCGGTACGGGTGCTTGGGTGGGTGGGTGGGGAACCGTCACGGCTCCGGCCCGTGCGCAGTGGGGGCGGAGCTGCTCCCAGAGGTCGGCCGTCGCCCCGCGCCCGAGCACGCCCGCGTGCTCCAGGGCCGCGGCTCGGGCCAGCGCGTGGCCGGCGGCCAGCCGGAGGTCGGGGGCGCGGCCGCCGGCGCTGCGGTAGCCGCGGCCGAAGGCCGCCCACCGCGCCGGCGGGACCGCCGCCCACTCGGCCTCCGGTGACCCCAGGGCGGCGTCGGACCAGTCGAGCACGGCCACCAGCTCTCGGCCGGAGACGAGGAGGTTGTCCTCCCGCAGGTCGCCGTGCAGCGCCACCCGGGCGCCTTCGGAGCGCCGCGCGTCCCGTTCCGCGGCCCGGACGAGCTCCGCGGCCGCGGCCGGAACCATGGCGGACCGGACGTGCTCCAGCGCGGTGCCGTAGCGGTCCCGTCTGCGCGGCAACGGGTGATCGCCGGTGTCGAACGGCCCCGGATCCGCACGTGTGTGCAGCCGGGCGGCGACCTCGCCCACTCGCGCCCACTCGGCCTCCGAGCGCGGCGCCCGCCCGTCGACGCGGCGATAGACCTGGTACGGGAGACCGCCCTCCAGCACCCCCGAGGCGCGCGCCTGCGGGGCGGGAGCCCCCACTCTGCGGGCCTCCGTCCACACGCGCTGCTCCGCGCAGATGCGCAGCGCGAAGCTGAGCCCGACCCGGACCACGTGCTCGGCGCCGAGGAGGACGAGGCAGTTGCCGCCGCCGCGGGTGTCGAACGAGCCGCCCGGTTCCAGCGCCGCGAGCACGGCGGCCGCCTGCGCCGCGGGACCGGCCGGCGGCCGGCCCGGACCGGGCGCGCTCATCGGGTGAGGAGGTCCGCCGTCGCCGAGGCGACGCGCTTGGCGTCCTCGGGCGACATCTGCGTGCCGAGGACCAGCACCCGGTTCCACAGCGCGATTTCCACCTCCGCGAGGTGCTGCTCGCGCTCGCCCCACCAACCGCGTCCGCGCATCCACGGCTCCACCCACGGCATCGCGATGAGCGCCGGGTACCCCCAGCCGGGGATGCCCTCGGCGGTGAGGGCGTCCACCAGCCAGTCGCGGTGACCGTCCCACTCCTCGTCCAGGACGACCGCGACGTCGAACCACGAGGGGGTGGCGTCGAGTCCGGCGGCGAGCCGGGCGGTCCGGATGCCGGCCTCGGCGAGGACGCCCGTGAGGACCTCGGCGGTGCGGTTGCGCGCGGCGACCCGCTCGTCCAGCTCGTGCAGCGCGGCCAGGCCGAGGGCCGCCTCGATCTCGCCGCCGCGGAAGTTGTACCCGGGGAAGACCCCCTCGAAGTTGCCGCTCTTCCCGTGGTGCGCGTAGGTGCGCATGCGCCAGTCGATCTGTTCGTCGTCGTAGACGTTCAGTCCGCCCTGCCCCGCGGTCACGAGCTTCTTGTGGCTGCCCGCGAAGGATCCGATGTCGCCGAGCGAGCCGACCGGCCGGCCGCGCAGCGTCGCGCCGTGCGCCTGTCCGCCGTCCTCCACGAGAAACCGGCTTCCCGCGGTGCGGTGGATCGCCTCCACGTCCGCGACGTTGCCGAGGAAGTGCGTGATCAGCGACGTGTGGATGTCATGCCCCTCCACCCATCGGGCGACGTCGTCCACGCACAGCAGGGTGTCCGGGTCCGTCGGCAGGAACACCGGCCTAGCCCCAAGGTGGTGGATCACGTTGAGGCTCGCCACGAAGCCCGAGTCGCTGAGCGCCACGGCGTCGCCCGGCCCCACGCCCAGCGCGAACAACGCGGTCTGCAGGGCCGCGGTGCCCGAGTTGTGGAAGAACGCCTTGCGGCGGCCGGTGTGCGCCGCGAACTCCCGCTCCAGGCGCTTGCTGTGCGGGCCGCCGCCCCAGAAGACCGTGCGCCGGCTGCGCACGATGTCGGCCACGGTTTCCGCGGCGGCCGGCGTGATCCCGGTGTCCTCGTACGGAAGCTGGTCGAAGCAGGGTGTGCCGCCGTTGACGGCGAGACGGCGATCGGCGCGGAGTTCGTCGGGCGTGCGCATGATGACGGTGTTCCTTTCGTGGTCCGGCGGTACTGGTGGGGGGTCACCTCGGCGAACGGCCGGCGATCGCCACGATCGCCTCGGCCACCTGGTCGGCCCCGTCGCGGACGGGGGTGAGCGCGGAGAAGTCCTTGTCCGGCGCGGAGTTCGCGGCGATCGCCTTGATCAACCCCTCGGTGATCTCCTCGTGCGCCCTCGCCCGCTCCGAGGGCGAGGCGGCGACCTCGGCGATGCGCGCGTGGATGCGCTCGACCGCGTGCTCCTCGCCGTGTTCGTGCCACCGGCCGACCGAGTCGCGCGCGAGCACCCACTCCGGCCAGCCGGCCACGAACGCCGGATCGCACCGGGTGGCGACCAGTTCGGAGTTCAGCACCTGGCTGAGGTTCTGCGGCGGCAGGAGCACGGCCGTCCGATCGAGCGACGCGAGCTCCAGGATCGTGGTGAGGCCCGGCGAGGTCAGGACGGTCTGCGCCGACCCGAGCAGCGCGCGGAACCCGTCGTGCGGCAGCGGCCCGACGGCCGGCCTCGGCAGTCCGTCCGGGAGCGACGCCGGCAGGGCCCGGACGTTCCCGGTGACGACGACGTCCGTCAGGCCCGCCGCATCCAGCGCCGCGAGTGCGGCCGGCAGCACGAGATCGAGGTAACTGGTGTCCCCCGGGCGGGAGAAGGGCGAGTGCAGGCCTCCGACGTTGATCACCGCGGCCCCGCGCCGGCCCTCGCCCCGGCCGTGGAGCCGCTCGTCCCGGCGGGCCGCCGAGCCGACGATGGGCTCCACCCACCGGAGGTTGGCCACCGAGGCCATCACCTCCGCGGCCGGCCCCGGCAGCGGCAGCGTCCGCTGCGCGCAGTAGAGGCTCGCCCCGACCGGGACGGCGTCGTGCGGCGTCCACAGGAAAGGGAGACTGTCCACGTAGACGACCGGGCACCCCGCCGCCTCCAGCGCGCTCGCCGCCTGCGGGTGCAGCACGACGAGCGCCGCGTCCGGAGCGACCTCGGCGACCACGCGGCGGACGTCGGCGGCGTCGTCGATGTCGCACTCCGCCCAGGACCCGATCAGGCCGTCGCCCAGCACCGGCCGGCCGAGGCGGGTCCCGATCCCGACGACATCGGCGGGCATGACGGCCGCCAGCGCGCCGAGGATGCTGGAGAGCTTCCCCGCGCTGCCCCACCCGAAGTCCACGCCGACGACGAGGAGCCGCGGCCGCCGGTCAGCGGCGGACACCGCTGCCGCTTCCCGAGGGCCGCTCGTAGCCGTACGGGCCCGACGTCTTCGGGTAGCCGCTCACCTCGCCGGTCCACGCCACGGCCGGAGCACTCGCCAGCAGCCGGTCCGACTCCTTGAGCAGGGCCCCCAGTTCATCGCCGCTCCAGCGCTCGGGCAGGGGCCGGATGCTCGTGGGCGTCACCGACCCCAGCCCGGCGATCAGGGCGGGTAGGCGCTCCTGGTTCGACAGCAGCAGGACCGGCACCCGCAGGGCCGACGCCCAGCCGAGTTCGACCAGGACCCCCGGCGACGGCGGGTCGCCGAGGATCGCGCACACCAGGTCGGCGTGCCGCATCGCGACGAGGTCGGCCGGCGTGCAGACCTCCGGAAGCAGCCAGCCCGCACCCCACGACTCGTTGTGATGGGCGTTGAAGACCGCGTGCCCGTGCTCCATGAAGTGGGTGCGCAATCGCTCCAGCAGTTCGGCCTTGTCGGGTTGGAGCCGCCCCGTGGACCAGTCCATCCACTGCGTGTAGGGGCCGGCCAGGAAGATGTTGGGCACCGAGGATCTCCGTCGTTCGGAATGGACAGCGCGGAATCGATGACGCCATCCGCGGCCGCGCCCGGACAACCGGGGACCTCCCGTTGGTGGACCCGGACCCCGCCCCACCTCGCCCCTCCGCCCTCCGACCGAACCATGGCGGATCGTTGACCCGCGCCGGCCCCGCCCCCGGGCCCGGTCGCGGCGGGTCAACGGTCGCCGATGGTTCGGCTTGCGGGGCGCGGAGCCAGGTGGGAGCGGGCCTGCGTCAACCAAGGCCGCGCCCGCGCTCGGCCCGGGGGCAACGGCCGTGCTGGAGTCTCCCGTGACGACGGGCCGGTGTCCGACGCGGCCGGTTCCAGTGGATGGGAATGAACAGATGGCGAGTCAGAATCCCGCAGCACACCCGTCCGGCGACCGGGGGGCGCCGCTCGTCCCGCTCATCGGAGAAGGCGGCCGCGAGCCGGTGTTCTGCGTGCACCCCATCAACGGCGAGGTCGGCTTCATGCTCGACCTCTTCGACATGGCCGACCTCGACCGGCCGGTGTACGGGCTGCGCGCACCCGGCATGGACGGCGAGTGCGCGCCGCTGCGCACCTTCTCCGGACTGGCCGCCCACTACCTGCGCGCGGCGCGGTCGGTGCAGCCCGAAGGGCCGTACTACCTGGCCGGGTACTGCCTCGGCGGCGACATCGCCTACGAGATGGCCGCCCAACTGCGGGCGCGGGGCGAGGACGTCGCGTTCGTGGGCATCCTCGATCCGGCCGTGCGCGACCACTCGGCGCGCGACCACGACGACGACGCGCTGCGGCGGTACCGCCTGGACGACCTGCTGGACGTCTGCCGGGAGTCCGGGCGCGACCCGGGCGGGCTCGACGTTTCCACCGACGCCGGGAAGGAGGAGCTCGTCCGCATCCTGCGCGAGCTCGGACGGATGCGCCCCGGCGACGGCGTGCGCGAGCTCGACTGGCGGGTGGAGGTCTGGGTGGCCAACATGCGCGCCATGCTCGCCTACACCAAGCCGGGGCTCGACGTCACCATCGACGTCTTCGTGAGCGACGCGGACCTGCTGCACGTGGCCCTCGAGTCCGAGGACAGGTTCGCCGCGCCGGCCCGGGTCCACAACTTCTCGGGCGACCACGACTTCCTCTTCGAGTCCCGGCACCTGGCGTCCCTGCTGCACGAGGCGATGGACGGCCGGTCATGGGCCATCTAGCCGCGCACGGGCTCTCCTACACCCTGCCGGACGGCAGGACGCTGTTCTCCGACGTGTCGTTCCGGGTCTCCGGCGGCGACGTCGTCGCGCTGATCGGTGCCAACGGAGCCGGGAAAACGACGGTGCTGCGCATCCTGGCCGGGGATCTCGCCGCCACCAAGGGCGGCATCCAGGTGCAGGGCGGACTCGGCGTGATGCCCCAGTTCATCGGGTCGGTGCGGGACGACAGCACGGTACGGGACCTCCTTCTGGCCGCCGCGCCGGCCGCGCTGCGGTGGGCCGCGGCGCGGCTGGACCGGGCCGAGCCGGCGGACAGCGGGGACGAACGGGCGCAGCTCGCCTACGCCGAGGCGCTGACGGCGTGGGGCGACGCCGGCGGCTACGACCTCGAAGTCCGGTGGGACAAGGCCACGACGACGGCGCTCGGCCTCCCCATCGACCGGGCCGCGGCCCGCGCCGTCACCACACTGTCCGGCGGCGAGCAGAAGCGGCTCGTCCTGGAGGCCCTGCTCCGGGGCCCCGAGCAGGTCCTCGTGCTGGACGAACCCGACAACTACCTCGACGTTCCGGGCAAGCTCTGGCTCGAAGAGCAGCTGGCGCAGACCGACAAGGCCGTGCTGCTGGTGAGCCACGACCGGGAACTGCTCACCGAGGCCGCCACGCACATCGTGACGATGGAGGCCGGGACGGCCTGGACGCACGGCGGCACGTTCGCCACGTGGCACACCGCGCGCGAGGCCCGGTGGGAGCGGATCGCCGAGCTGCACCGGCGGTGGGGCGAGGAGCACCAGAAGCTGAAGGACCTCGTCCGCAGGCTTCAGCAGCAGTCGGCGGTCAGCGACGCCATGACCTCGCGCTACCACGCGGCGCAGACCAGGCTGGAGAAGTTCGAGAAGGCCGGCCCGCCCGCCGAACTGCCCCGGCGGCAGAAGCTGGCGCTGCGGCTGCGGGGCGCCCGCACCGGGGTGCGGGCGATCCACTGCGAACGGCTCGAACTCACCGGCCTGATGAAGCCGTTCGACCTGGAGGTGTCCTTCGGCGAGCGGGTCTGCGTGCTCGGCTCGAACGGCTCGGGGAAGAGCCACTTCCTGCGGCTGCTCGCCGAGTCCGTCCAGGACGCGCCCACATCGGTGGAGCACTCCGGCGACTGCCGGCTCGGCGCGCGGGTGGTACCCGGGCTCTTCGCACAGACCCACCGGCACCCGGCGTGGTCCGGGCGCACCCTCGTGGACGTCCTTGCACGCGGCGAGGACGGGCGCGCCGGCGTCGATCTCCGCACGGCGATGGCGGCGCTGGGCCGCTACGGCCTCGCGGCGGCGGGCGAGCGGAGCTTCGAAACGCTGTCCGGCGGCCAGCAGGCTCGGTTCCAGGTGCTCCTGCTCGAACTCTCGGGCGCGACGCTGCTGCTGCTCGACGAGCCGACGGACAACCTCGACCTCGCGTCGGCCGAGGCGCTCCAGGAGGCGCTGGCCGGGTTCGAGGGAACGGTCGTCGCGGTCACCCACGACCGGTGGTTCGCGAAGTCCTTCGACCGGTTCCTGGTCTTCCGTGCCGACGGCCGCGTGGCCGAGACGGACACACCCGTGTGGGACGAGCGCCGCGTCGTGCGGCAGCGCTGACCTGAGGGAGTATCACATGGACCTGATCACCGTACGCCGCGTGGTGCCGGACGACTGGGAAGTCTGGCGCGCCGTGCGGACCGCCGCGCTGACCTCCGACACGGACGTCTTCGGCCCCTCCCCGGAGGGACTGCAGGAGCTGGGAGAGGAGGAGTGGCGAGACCTGCTGGACGCCGGTCTCGGCATGAAGGCCGTCGCCTTCGCCGGCTCGGAACCGGTGGGACTCGCCGGCGTCCAACTGCTCGACGGGGAACCGGCGGCCGCCGAGGGCCACAGTCTGTGGGTGCGGCCCACGGCGCGCGCACACGGTGTCGCGCGCCTGCTCATCGCGGAGACGGTGGCATGGGCTGCGGAGCAGGGGTGCGAGTCGGTCGGCGCCTGGACGGTCGCGACGAACGACCGGGCCCTGGCGGTGCTGGAGCGCTTCGGGTTCCGGGCCACCGGCCTCCAGCGCCGGCATCCCCGTGACCCGCGGGTCCGGCTCCGGGGCTCCTGCTACCTCATACCGGAGACCCGGCGCTCGCCCGCGCCCGCAGCCGGGAGGGGCGAGGCCGGATGAGCACCACGGCCCGGCCCCACCACCATCCGCTGATCCGCCGCTGGAACGCCACGGACCGGGAGTTCGCGGCCGACGCGGTCCTGCCCGACCTGCTGGACGCGGCCGCCGCCGCGCACCCCGACGCGCCCGCCGTCCGCACGACCGCCGGTGTCGCCCTCACCCACCGCCGGCTCGCGGAGGCGAGCCGGCGCATGGCCCTGGCACTCGCCGGGGCGGGCGTCCGGCCGCGGACCCCCGTCGCGCTGCTCGCCGACCACGTGCCGGAGGCCGTCGTCGCCATGCACGCGACCGTCCGGGCCGGCGCGTTCTACGTCCCGCTCGACCCCAGGTGGCCGGTGCGCCGCACGGCGGACGTCATCGAGTCGATCGGTGCGCGGCACCTCGTCGCGACCGCCGGGCACCTGGCGGACGCCGAACGGCTGCGCCGCGCCGTCGGGCGCGACCTGACGATCACCGTGACGCAGGAGGAGCCGGGACCGGTGCCGACGGACCGCCCGGCCCCGGCGGCTCCGGCCGGGGCGGAGCCCGCAGACCTCGCGTACACGATCTTCACCTCCGGGTCGACGGGGCTGCCGAAGGCGGTCGCGGTCCGCCACTCCAGCGTCGTCAACCTGATCGAGTGGTTCAACCGCCGCAATGGGGTGGGGCCCGACGACATCCTGCTCCAGGTCGCCTCGTTCGGCTTCGACCTGTCCGTCTACGACGTCTTCGGCGCACCGGCGGCCGGGGCCAGCATCCTGCTGCTGACCGCGGAGGAACTGGCCGATCCCGAGCGGATCGCCGCGGCCCTGGTGGCGCACGGCGTGACGCTGTGGAACTCGGCACCCGCACTGTTCACCACGGTGTCGTACTTCCTCGACGAGTCCTCGTACGGCCGGCGCCGGGCGCTGCGCCGCGTCTTCCTCAGCGGCGACTGGATCCCGCTCACCACGCCCGCGGTCGTCCGGGCCGAGTTCCCGGGCGCGACCCTGGTGGCCCTCGGCGGAGCCACCGAAGCCTGTGTGTGGTCCAACGACTTCGTCGTCCACGAGGTGGATCAGGGCTGGGACAGCATCCCCTACGGCAGGCCGATGCAGAACTCCCGCTACTACGTCCTGCGCGAGGACCTGAGCCCGTGCGACATCGGCGAGCCGGGCGAGCTGTTCATCTCCGGCGCCTGCGTCGCGCAGGGCTACATCAACGACCCCGAGCTCAGCGCGCGGCGGTTCCTCCCCGACCCGTGGGACGAGGACGACCGGGGGTGGCGGATGTATCGGACCGGCGACCGCGCGCGCTGGACGTCCCAGGGCTGGATCGAGTTCCTCGGTCGGCTCGATTCCCAGGTGAAGGTCCGGGGTTACCGCATCGAGCTCGGCGAGGTCGAGCAGGCGGCCCGTCACGTTCCCGGTGTCGAGGAGGCGCTGGCCGTCGCCGCGGGAGACCCGCGCGACCCGTTCATCGCGCTCGCGCTGCGGAGCGCCGAAACGCTGGACGCGGCGACCGTCCGCGCCCACCTCGCGCAGCGGCTGCCCCCGTACATGTGCCCCGCCCGGGTCCTGGTCACCGGTTCGCTGCCGCTCGGCAGCACCGGGAAGGTCGACCGCGCCGCGCTGCGTCAGGCCTTCACGGACGGTGCCGGCGCTGCTTTCGAGGGCTGAGCCACGGCCCTCCGCCCCGGAGGGCGAACGAAACGTCAAGCTTGGAGGACCGATGGACGACAGGTTGTACGACGTGGTGATCGTGGGCGCCGGCCCGGCCGGTCTCTCGGCCGCGATCATGCTGGGCCGCGCGAAGCGCAGCGTCCTGGTGCTGTCCCTGCCCGACCGGCGCAACTCCTCCGCGACGACCGTGCACAACGTGCCGTTCGCCGACGGGGCGACACCTGCCGAGGTCTACGCGCGGATGGAGGGCGACGCGCAGGAGTACGGCGTCGGGATCCGGTGGGAAGAGGTCGTCACGGCAAGCACCCGGGACGACCACGTCATCGTCGAGGGCGCCCTCAGCGGGCCGGTCAGGGGAAGGCGGCTGCTGCTGGCCACCGGCCGCGCGGACGAGTTGCCGTCCTGGCTGCCCGACGGGGTCTGGGGCCGGTCGGCCTTCGACTGCCCCTACTGCCACACCCACGAACGGGACGACGGCGCCTACGTCTGTGTGGGGCACAACGCGGAGGCACTCAAACTGGCCGCGCTCACCGTCCAGTACGCGCGCGAGCTGACCGTGGTGGTCTCGGACCCCGCCCTGGCCCGGACCGCCCTCGCCGGCCTGCTCGCCGAACGCGGCGTGACCGTCCTCGTCGACACGGTCGCCCACGCGCGGGTGCTGCCGTCCGACGCGCTCGAACTCAAGACGGCGTCCGGCACCGCGCTGACCGCCGACACGCTGCTGCTCGCCGACGTGGCGCGGGCGCGGCGCCGTCTGCCCGAGGCACTCGGGCTCGACCTGACCGACCAAGGGTTCCCCGAGACCACACTGTACGGCCTCACCTCCGACCCACTGGTGTACAGCGCGGGCAACGTCGAGGGCTCGCCGTACTTCATGTGGACGGGTGCCGCCGGCAGCGGGATCAACGCCGCACGGATGATCTGCGAGGACCTTGCGTTCACCACCGACCTGACGAAGCGTGGAGGCTGACCGATGACCGATGTCCTGGCGATCGAGGAGATCCTGGCCGGGCTGTGGGAGCAGGTGCTGGGGAGACGGCCGGACCCCACCAGCAACTTCTTCGACCTGGGCGGGGACTCGATGCGGGCCGCGAAGCTCACGGGCCAGGTGAAGCGCGCCCTCACCAAGAAGGTACGGATGATGCTGATCTTCGAGCAGCGGCGGCTGTCCGACTACGCGCGCGCCGTACACGGCCTCCTGGCCGAGGACGACGGCGCGGTCCGGGACGCACTGCTCGACGAGGTGCGGGAGGCCTCGGCGCACGACATGCGGCGGAGCTGAGCCCGCGGCACGGTGGGCGCCCGGCGGGTCCGTTCAGCGGCCGGTGGCGACGCGAGCATCGTCCGGCTGCTCGACGGGCGACCCGGCCGGCGGCCCGGTCGGCTTGGGCCGGGTGAGCGCCACCAGGAGCGCGAGCTGCACGACCGCTCCCACCGTCAGCCCGGCCCACACGCCGTTCACGCCGAGCGGGCCCGACAGCACGGTGGCGGAACCGAGTTGGGCGCCGAGACCGGCCGCGACGGAGACGACCAGCGCCCGCCCCGCGCCCGCGGCCTGGTGCACGCCGCCGACCGCGACGACGAAGGCGTACGGCAGCAGGTAGGGCGCCGCCAGGTGCAGGAAGCCGGCGGACTGCCCGGCCACCGCCGGGTCGTCGGTGAACAGCCCGGTCACCGGTCCGCCGAGCGCCGCGCACAGCACCGCTGCGACCGCTCCCAGGAGGGCGGCGAACCAGCCGGTGGCGCGGGCGAATCGACGGAGCTCGGCCTCCTCCCCGGCCCCGGCGAGACGGGCGGCCCCGATCGCGGCGGCCTGGCGCAGCGCGTAGAACGCCATGGTGACGACGAGCAGCACGCGGTAGCCGACGCCGTACCCGGCCACCGCGGCGACGCCGAAGCCCGCGACGAGCGCGAGTTGGGCCGTCCCGACGGCCATCCGGGCGGTGAAGTCGAGGCCGAACGGTGCCCCGGCGCGGACGATCCGCCGCAGCTCCGGGCCGAGCTCCGGGCCGGCTCCTCCGGCGGGCCCGCCCGTCCGGCGCTTGGCCAGCAGCCGCAGTGTGAGGACGAACGCGACCGCCCGGGAGGCGGTGAGCGCGAGCGCGGCGCCCGTCACGCCGAGGCCCGGGACGGGTCCGGCGCCGAGGACGAGCAGCGGGTCGAGCGCGAGGAGCAGCGCGTTGGAGAGCAGCGCGATCCGCATCGGGGTGCGGGTGTCGCCGGCGCCCTTGAACAGTTCGTCGGCGACGCGCTGGCCGGAGAACAGCCCGAACGCCGGGAACACGACGGCGAAGTAGCCCGCGGCGAGCCCGGCCGCGGAGCCGTCGAGGAACCCTGCCGCGAGGTGCTCGCGCAGCAGGAAGCCGGGTACGGCGAGTGCGACGGTCACCAGCGCGCAGAGCCGCCACGCCGCGCGCGTGGTGCGGGCGGCCCCGGCGGCGTCCCCGGCCCCGAGGGCGCGCGAGAGCCGCAGGCTCGTACCGGAGGCGACCACGAGGACGAGACCGAGCAGCAGGTTCTCGACGGTGCCCGCGAGGGTGACGGCGGCGACGGCCGCGCCGCCGAGCCCGGCCACCCAGTAGGCGCCGATGACGGAGGCCACGACGCCGGACAGGAGTTCGGCGTAGACCGGTCCGGCCAGTGCGGCCAGTCGTGCCAGGTGTGTGCGCATGTTCCCTCTCCCGGCAGCGCCACGGCCGCTCCCTTGAGCCGCCCCCCGTCTGCCTCGAATAGAGATACATCGGATCGATGCACATCGACAAGAGGTAAAGTGGCGCGCGCACCGGGCGCACTCCGACGAAAGGGCTTCATCGTGCTGACGCTCGCGATCCTGGGGTTCCTCTACGACCGGCCGCTGCACGGCTACGAGCTCAAGTCCCGGATCACCGGCCTCACCGGACACGTCCGGCCGGTCAGCGACGGCGCGCTCTACCCCGCCATCACCCGGCTGGAGAAGGCCGGCCTGCTGCACCGCAGGACCGAGCCGGGCAGCGGCGCCGTCCCCCGCCAGACGCTGGAGCTGACCGCCGCCGGCCGGGCCGAACTCCGGCGCCGGCTCGGCGACCCGGAGCAGGCGGAGATCACCGACCAGATCCGTTTCTTCGCCCTGGCCGCCTTCCTCCACCACCTGGCCGACCCGGCCCGCCAGGCCGCCGTGCTGCGCCGCAGGCTCGACTTCCTGGAGGCGCCGAGCAGCTTCTTCTACGACGGGCAGGGCCGGCCGGTCACCGCCGAGCGCGAGCCGAACCCGTTCCGCCGGGGCATGCTGCTGGTCGCCCGGGCCTCCGGGGCGGCGGAGCGGGCGTGGCTCGCGGAGACGATCGCGCAGCTGGCGGGGGCGGGAGCCGCCGGAGCCGGGGACGCGGGGGGCTCGGGGACGTCGGGAGGCCCAGGGGCTTCGGGGGACACAAGAGCTTCGGGGGCGTAGGCCGCGCTGCCCCGCTCCCCTGCCGAACAGCACAGAAACAGCACCGAAACCGGACCGAACGGGACCGAACGGCAGGGTGGGGAAGCGGAATTACCCCGATCGACACCTGGTCCCACCGGGCCCACCCGTCGCTATGATGATCCGCCTCACGTCCGACGGGCCCGCGGGGCACCGGTGCGGCGTGAACCCGCCACCGGGCCCCGCCCGCTCCCCTGGAGGCCGCCGTGACCACGTGCGAGACCGCTGCCGTCCAATCCGCCCCGCTGCGGCGGGACGACATCCCCGGCTGGTTCTTCAGTCTCGACCGGGCGGCCTTCGGGCACCTGCTCGCCACCCAGAGCGCGGCCGGGGTCACCGGCGACATCCTCGAACTCGGCAGCTACCTCGGCCGCAGCGCCGTCCTGCTCGGCGACCACCTCCGGCCCGGCGAACGGCTCACCGTCTGCGACCTGTTCGACTCCGACGCGGGCGACGCCGACAACGCCGCCGAGATGGCGATGTCCTACCGCAGGACCCTCACCCGCAGCGCGTTCGAGGCCAACTACCTCGCCTTCCACGACGCCCTGCCGGAGATCGTCCAGGCCCCCACGTCCGCGCTGGCCGACGGCCGGATCCGGGCGGACAGCTGCCGGTTCGTCCACGTCGACGCCTCGCACCTGTACGAGCACGTCGCCGGGGACATCGCCGTCGCCCGCGCGGCGCTCGCCGCCGACGGCCTCGTCGCCCTCGACGACTACCGCTCCGAGCACACCCCCGGCGTCTCCGCGGCGGTCTGGGAGGCGGTGTTCACGGGCGGGCTCCGGCCGGTGCTGCTGACCCCGATGAAGTTCTACGGGACGTGGGGCGACGCGGCGGCCGCGCGCGAGGTCCTGCTCGGCCGCGACTGGCGGGCCGAGGGCTACACGGTGGACGAGGACACCATCGCCGGGTCGCGCGTCCTGCGGCTCAACTACCAGGTCAAGGCGCCGGTCCAGCGCTCCACGCCGCGCCGGCTCGCCCTGGACCTCCTGCCCCCGGTCGCCACCCGCGCGACCCGGCGCGTGCTCCGGACGCTGCGCGAGCGCCGCGCCGTCCAGCCGGTGCGCGCCGTCTGACGGCCGGACGGGAAAGCGCCCCCACGGGGCCGGACGCAGCGGCGTCCGGCCCCGTTCGCGTGCGCCACCTTACGTGGTCATATTTTCGGATTGGCTGATTCTGCATCACCCACACGAGTGAATCACCTTAAAAGGTTTGCCCAAGGAACGTTAAAGAGCACATAGTGAGGGCGCCTCGATTTGGTCTAGGGATAGCCAAGTCCAGGCAAAATCTCGGGTGAATCGTGAGTGAATCGTGAGTGAGGAGAAGGCCTTGTTCCACGGAATCACGGCGGCTGGATACGGTCAGCGCCTGCGCGAGGACATCGCGCGGACGGGCACCACGCCGCTCATCGGGGTGTACGACATGTACTCGGCGTCGATCGCGGCCGAACACTACGACGGAATGTTCGTCTCCGGATTCGGGTTCGCCGCCTCCTACTACGGCCTGCCCGACATCGGCTTCATCGCCTGGCCGGACATGCTCTCCTTCGTCGAACGGCTGCGCGGCGCCTTCCCCCAGCACCACCTCCTGGTCGACATCGACGACGGCTACGTCGATCCCGAGGTCGCCTGCCACGTCGTGCGCCGGCTCGAACGCACCGGCGCCTCCGGCGTGATCCTGGAGGACCAGAAGCGCCCGCGCCGCTGCGGCCACGCGGACGGCAAGCTCGTCCTGCCGCTCGACGAGTACCTGGAGAAGCTGAACCTCGTCCTGGAGAACCGCACCGACCTCGTGGTCGTCGCCCGCACCGACGCCACGGAGGAGCAGGACATCCTGCGCCGCGCCCGCGCCCTGGCCGAGACGGACGCCGACGTCGTCCTCGTCGACGGGGTGCGCAGCGAGGACTGGATCCGGCGGATCCGCCGCGTGGTCGGCGACAAGCCGCTGCTGTTCAACCAGATCGCGGGCGGCAAGTCGCCCCGGCTGTCGCTGTCGGAGCTCGGCGACCTCGGGGTGGACGTCGCGATCTACAGCACGCCGTGCCTCTTCGCCGCGCACCGGGCGATGGACGAGGCGCTCGCGGGGCTGAAGGTCAACGACGGCCGGCTCCCGGCCGCCCCGGCGAACAGCCGGCCGGTGGGCGTGCAGGAGTCCACCGAGCTGCTGGAGCGGAACATCGCCCGTGCCCGGGGGCTCGTGGAGGTCACGGCGTGACGTCAAGGTCACCCGGTCCGGTCCGCCATCGGGCATCCGCCCGGTGGCGAGCCGGCGCCGCCGGACTCGCCGGGGCGTGCGCGCTGCTCGCGGGCGGTGCGCCGCCCGCGGCGGCGGGCGGGCTGATCACCGTCATCGACAACTCGCACGCCGACTCCTGGGTGGAGGTCGACCGCACGGCCAACGTCCAGCAGGGCGGCGGCTCGGCCGGCAGCGACCACGACGGCGCCGGGTCGGTGGTCGGCGGGGCACTGAAAGGCGGGGCGGTCGTCGGCGGGGCACTGGGAGGCGGGGCGGTGGTCGATGGAGTGGGCGCGCTGGTGGGGCCCGGAACGAAGGAAGGTGATGGATGAGCCTCCAGTGGCTGCGGCGGCGCGGCGTGGATCCCTACATGGCGGCGCTGGCCGGCACCGTCGGGCTCGCCGCCCTGTTCCCGGCGACGGGCACCGCGGCCCGCTCGGCCGCGGTGGCCTGTGACGTCGCGGTGGCGCTGCTCTTCTTCCTGTACGGCGCGCGGCTGTCCACCCGCGAGACCCTGGCCGGGCTGCGCCACGTGCGGCTGCACGGGCTGGTGCTCGCCTGCACCTTCGTCCTGTTCCCGCTGCTCGGGCTGGCCACGGCCGTGCTGACGCCCGTCCCGCTCACCGACCAACTGCGCACCGGCGTGCTGTTCCTGTGCCTGGTGCCGTCGACGGTCCAGTCCTCGGTCGCGCTGACCGGCGCGGCGCGGGGCGACGTCCCGGCGGCGATCTGCGCGGGCACGTACTCCAGCCTGGCCGGGCTGGTGCTGACACCGCTGCTCGCCGCCTGGCTGCTGGGCTCGCACGCCGAGCTCTCGGCCGAAGGACTGCTGCGCATCGCGGCCCAGTTGCTCGCGCCCTTCGTGCTCGGGCAGGTGCTGCGGCCGTGGATCGGCGGGTACCTCGGGCGGCACAAACGGGTGCTGGCGCCGGTCGACCGCGGCTCGATCCTGCTCGTCGTCTACACGGCCTTCAGCGCGGCGACGGCCCAGGGCATCTGGCACCTCGCCACGCCCGGCGCCCTGCTCGGCCTGACCGCGGTGCTGCTCGCCCTGCTCGCCGCCTCGCTGGCCGCCGCCCGGCTCGGCGCCCGCGTCCTGGGGCTCGGCCGCCCGGCCGTCGTCGCGGCCATGCTGTGCGGCTCGCAGAAGAGCCTGGCCAACGGCCTCCCGATGGCCGCGGTGCTGTTCGGCTCCGAGGCCGGGCTGATGGTGCTGCCGCTGATGCTCTACCACCAGCTCCAGTTGGTGGTCGGCACGATCCTGGCGGGCCGGTGGTCCCGCGCCCCGGAGCGGGCACCGACACCCCGTGCCCCGGAGCCGACCACGTCGGCGGCGCGGGGCTGAGCGCCGGGGCGGCACCGCGTGGTACCGCTCCGGTGGCCGGGCCTGCCCGCGCTCACGGCTCCGGGACGGCGCCGGTGCCCAGTGCGGCCGACCGCAGGGCGGCGGCCAGGCGGACGAGGGGCTCGCTCGGGCAGCCGGGGAGGCGGGCCAGCAGGAGGCGCCGCAGTTCCTGCGGCCCGCCGCGAACGGGCAGGACGCGTACCCCCGGCGGCGCGGCGGCGGCCATCGCGGGGGACACGGTGGTCAGGCCGCAGCCCGCGGCCACGAGGTGCAGCTTCGCCAGCCAGTCGCGGGCGGTGTGCACGATCTCCGGTCGTTCGTCCAGGCCCGGCCACACCCCCATGAGCCGGTCCGCACCGGAGGCCGATCCGGCGATCCACCGCTGCCCGCGCAGGTCGGCCGCGTCGACGTACGCACCGCGCGCCAGCGGGTGGTTCGCCGGCACGGCCAGGCAGAGCGGGCGTTCCGTGAGCGTCTGCACCACCAGCGCCGGCGACTCCGCGTCCGGCGCGCGGAACGGCGGCGCCGACGACAGCAGCGCGAGGTCGATGCTGCCCGCCCGCAGCGCCCGGACCAGTGCCGGGGTGCCGCCCTCACGGCTGACGACGTGCACCCCCGGGTCGCCGCGCCGCAGGGCGGCCAGCGCCTGCGGCACCAGCGTCGTCCCGGCGGTGGCGACCCACCCGAGCCGCACGGTGCCGCCCTCCTCCGGCAGGCCCGACAGCTCCCGGGCGGCCGCGTCGATCTCGTCGAGCACCACCGTCGCCCGGCGCAGGACGAGCCGCCCGGCCGCCGTCAGCCGGACGCCGTCCCGCCGCCGCTCCAGCAGTTCGGCGCCCGCCGCCCGTTCGATCGAGGCCATCTGCCGGGACACCGCCGACTGGGTGTAGCCCAGCGACGCCGCGGCCGCCGTGAAGGTGCCCTGCTCGGCCACCGTGCGGAACACCCGCAGCGCGGTCAGCGACACGTCCGTGAAGTCCATGACGTTCACGCATATCACGTGTGCGATTCTTTCGCTGGCATCATGGTCACGGCCTTCCTACCGTGGCAGGCATGACCGCCGTACGCGTGAACACCACCGCTCCCCGCGTCGCCCTCGTCACCGGCGCCAACCAGGGCCTCGGCCGCGCCCTCGTCGAGGGCCTCGCGGCCCGCCTCACCACCGACGACCTGGTGCTGCTCACCGGGCGCGACGAGGGCCGCGTCACCGAGGCCGCCCGCGAGGTGGCCCGGCGCCCGGACAGCCGCGCCCGGGTGCACGGCCGCGTCCTGGATGTGACCGACACCGAGGCGATCGGCCGGCTCGCCGACGACCTGCACGGCCGCCACGGCGGCGTCGACATCGTGATCTCCAACGCCGTCGCCCGCCTGCTGCCCGGCGAGTCCCAGGCCGAGCGCGCCGACGAGTTCATCGACGTCTCCAACTCCGCCACCCACGCCGTCCTGCGCTCCTTCGGCCCGGTCCTGCGCCCGGGCGGCCGGCTGCTCGTGGTGGCCAGCAGCCTGGGCACCCTCGGTCACCTCGACCCGCGCCTGCGGCACCTGTTCGACGGCGCGAACCTCGACCAGGTCGAGTACGCCGTCGAGTCGTGGCGCGCCGCGGTCCACCACGGCACCGCCGAGGAGAAGGGCTGGCCCCGCTGGCTGAACGTGCCGTCGAAGGTGGCCCAGGTCGCCGCGGTCCGGGCGGTCGCCGCCGAACGACGCACACACGATCTCGCCGCCGGGATCCTGATCGCGGCCGTCTGCCCCGGCATGGTCGACACCGCCACGTCCCGGCCGTGGTTCAGCGACTACGGCCAGGCGCAGTCCCCCGCCGAGGCCGCCCGGGCCGTGCTCGACCTCGTCCTCGCCGAGCCCGTCGACCCGCCCCTGTACGGCGAGCTGATCCGCTTCGGCCGGGCCCTGGACTGGCACGGCGGCACGCCGCCGACCGAGCAGGACCGCCTTCTGACCTCGTGACAATCCACCACCTCGACAGAGGAGTTCAGCGCATGAGCACCCCCATCACCACCCCGTACGGCTTCGCGAGCACCACCAGCGAGATCGCCCGGGGCGTCGACCTCACCGGCCGCCGGGCCGTCGTCACCGGCGCCTCCTCCGGCCTCGGCACGGAGACGGCCCGCGCGCTGGCCGGGACGGGAGCCGCCGTCACCCTCGCCGTCCGCGACGTCGCGGCGGGCGAGCGCGTCGCCAAGGACATCACCGACGCGACCGGCAACCGCGAAGTGCACGCCGCCCGCCTGGACCTCGCCGACCTCGCTTCCGTCCGCGACTTCACCGCCGCCTGGCAGGGCCCGCTGCACGTCCTCGTCAACAACGCGGGCGTCATGGCCTGCCCCGAGCGGTACACCGAGCAGGGCTGGGAGTGGCAGTTCGCCACCAACCACCTCGGCCACCACGCCCTCACCACCGGCCTGCACGGCGCACTCGCCGCCGACGGCGCCGCGCGCGTCGTCACCGTCAGCTCCAGCGGGCACCAGCTGTCCCCGGTGGTGTGGGACGACGTCCACTTCGCCTTCCGTCCGTACGACCCCTGGCTCGCCTACGGCCAGTCGAAGACCGCGAACGTCCTCTTCTCCGTGGAGGCCGACCGCCGCTGGGCGGGCGACAACATCACGGCCAACGCCGTCATGCCCGGCGCGATCTTCACCAACCTCCAGCGCCACACCGAGGGCCGCGGCAGCGGCTCCGTCCCGCCCGAGCTCGTGAAGACGGTCGAGCAGGGCGCCGCCACCTCCGTCCTGCTCGCCGTCTCACCCCTCCTGGAGGGCGTCGGCGGCCGCTACTTCGCCGACTGCAACGAGGCCGAGGTCCTGGACCGCCGCGGCACCCCGCTGCAGGGCGTCGCCCGCTACGCCCTCGACGTGGACAACGCCCGGCGGCTGTGGGACCTTTCGGAGCAGCTGCTCGCCGACGACCTCGCAGGGGTGGGTCAGCGGATGTAGTACGGCCGGTTGTGGGCGGCGACCGGTGCGGACTGGTAGGTCCACACGCCCGCGGCCGGCGCGTCGGCGACGAGGTGGGCGAGGTCGCGGGCGGGCTCCTCGGCCGGGTTGCCCACGTCGAGGCGGACGCGGTCGGCCGAGCGGTCGTCCAGGGCGAAGAAGCGGTACGGCTGGTAGACGTTGAGCGGCCCGGCGAGCAGCCGCCCCTCGTCGTCGGTGCCGTAGCCGGTGATCGGCGTGTTGTTGACCGGCTCGGACGCGAGGCCGGCCAAGTCCGCCTCCAGCGACAGCAGTTCCTCCTCGTGGCGCTGGAGCCCGCCGTCGTCGACGGTGGCCCGGCGGCAGGAGACGGACCAACGCTCGTTCACGGAAGGCGCGTTGAGGGATGGCATCAGCGTCTCGAACCAGCCCGCCCGCTTGGGCTCGGCGTAGAGGAGGCGCCCGGCGTCGATGGCCAGCGGGTTGTCGCACAGCACATGCAGCCGGGCGATGCCGAGCAGCTTCGTCTGGTCGTAACCCCGGGCGTACTGGCCGTAGTTCAGCTCGGGCAGGCGCTCCTCGGCGAACTCCGGGTGGGCGACGAGGTTGATCTCCACCTCCTGGGTGATCCCGCCGCCGCCCGGGTACTGCGCGAAGTACAGCTGGTAGTTGAGCGACACACAGGCCCGCCCGTCGAACAGCGCGGGCACGAGCCCGGGGTGGCGCTTGCGCAGCAGCTCGCGCGCCCGCTCGGGCCCGACCAGGTAATCGACGCCGATGTTGTGCAGGGCGCCGTAGTGGAAGGGGAGGTAGTACGGCTCCGGCACGGGCGGGAGCGGAAGGCCGGTCATGGCGTCTCCGGGTTCGATGCGGGGAGGAGGGGGGAGGACGGTCCGGTGCGTTCGGCGCCCACCGCGAGCGGGCGGCGCAGGTCCAGCAGGTCGAGGTGCATCCGCTCGGCGCTGCGCAGCGCGAGCGCGGCCATGCTGAGCGTCGGGTTGGAGGTGCCGAGGGAGGGCATCGAGCCGCAGCCGACGGCGTACAGGTTGGGGTGGTCCCAGCTGCGCTGCCACTGGTCGACGACGGACGTGCCGGGTGCGTCGCCCATGACGTGGGTGCCGCCGGCGTGGCCCGCTCCCCGGTACCCGTACGCGACTCCCCCGTGCTCGACCCGGCCCGGCCAGCCCGGTCCGGCCGGGTAGGCGGTGTGGTCCTCGGCGCCGAGCAGCGCGAACAGCTGGTCGGACACGGCCCGGGCGGAGGCCATGCCGTCGCGGACGTACGCGGTGAGGTCGTAGCGGATCGCCGGGCGCGGCAGGCCGAGCGGGTCGCGCCGGTCGGGGTCGAGGGTGACCCGGTTGGCCGGGTCGGCGGGCTGCTCCAGCTCGAACTGGAGCGAGAACTGCCGGCCCAGGCGGTCGCCGAGGCGTTCGCGCAGCTCCTTGCCGCGCAGTCCTGCCGCCAGCGCGGCCCGGGCCTCGGACTGCGGGTCTCCCCCGGCCCAGGACCAGCCCCAGTTGCCGATCTCGATGCGGAACGGCGCCCGCCGCTCCCGTCCGGCGCCGAAGCGGAAGGCCTCGAACCCGCTGGTGGAGCCCGGCCCCCGGTAGGGCCCGACCGGGCCCGGCATCAGGCCCCAGGTGAGCAGGGCGGGGTGGTCCATGAGGTTGCGCCCGACCTGGTCGCTGCGGTTGGCGAGACCGGACAGGAGCAGCAGCCGGGCGTTCTCGATCGCGTGCGCGGCGAGGACGACGAGGCCGGCGTCCACGCGGTGCGCCTCGCCGCCGTGCGTCAGGTACTCCACGCCGGTGGCGCGGCCGGTCGCCGGGTCGGCGAGGACGCGGCTGACGACGGCCCCGGTGCGCAGCTCGACGCTCGCGGACCAGCGGGCCTGGGTGCGCCGCGGCGTGTACTTGGCACCGGTCGGGCAGGCCGGGACGCAACTGGCGCTGCCGGCGCAGAGCGGTCCGGTGGCGTCGCCGGGCCGGGTCGGCCGGCCGTTGCGGGCGTGCGGGGTCGCGGTGACGGCGAGGCGGGCGGGCACGGGCACGGCCGGGTCGCGGACGGTGCGGCCGTCGAGGTCGCGGGCGAGCCGGCGGTCGAGGTAGGAGGGCGGGATGGCGCGCATCGGGAACTCGTAGCCGTCGGGGAGGGGCAGTCCGACGGCGGTGCGCTGGTCGTCCGCGTCGGCCGCGACGCCGAGTTCGCGTTCGGCGTCGCGGTAGTGGGGCTCCAGGTCGTCGTAGCCGATCGGCCAGTTGCGGCCGTGCCCGAGGTCGGCGGTGCGGAAGTCCTCGGGGTGCATGCGCGGGGTGAGGCCCGTCCAGAGCAGCCCGGTGCCGCCGTTGGCGCGCAAGTAGCCGCTGGCGTAGGGCAGGGGGCCGTACTGGACGAGGTGGCCGCCGGGCCCGGCGAGGTCGCCGACGTCGGGTGAGGGCGCGTCGGGGTTGTGCGGGTACGCCGAGGTGGGCGGGCCGCCGCCGGCGGCGCGGTGGGCGGCGGCGGTCTCGGCCGCGCCGGGGACGGTGCGGCCGGCTTCGAGCACCAGCACGCGCCAGCCCTGCGCCCCCAGCCGCTGGGCGACCAGCGAGCCGGCGATGCCCGCCCCCACGACGACCGCGTCCCAGCGCGTGCTCACAGTTCCTCGCCTCCCCGGGGCGTGTCGCCCCAACTCCCGTGGCCCGGTGCGGCGGCGCCGGGCGGGTCGGCGTGGAACGTCCGCCACACCAGCGCCCCGTCGTGGGCCCGCGCGGACCCGGGCGACTCCCCCGGCCAGGCCCCGACGTACCAGAGGTGGACGAGCGCGTGCTCGTCCCGCACCCGGTGCGCCAGCACGGTCCGGTGGTGCTCGTGCGCCATCCCGGTGGCCCGCAGCTCCGGCTCGTCGAAGCCGGTCAGCCCGGCGCAGACGCGGAGGAACTCGTCGAAGTCGGCGAGCTCGTCCAGTTCCTCGAAGTCGTCGAGGTCGTCGAGGTCGTCGAGGCGGCCCTCGGTCCCGTCAAGGTCGTCGAAGTCGTTGTCCACGCTCAAGCGGGCACCCCCACGCAGTCACCGGCAGGTGGCCAGGCCATGACACCCGAACCCGCCCGCGATCATCCCGCCTGCGCCCGCCACCGAATCATCGATATCCGAAACAGTCTGAAACTGGCCGAACTTGATCGCCGGTGGCCTGATCGAGCGTGACTCGCGGCCGTGATGCGACCGGGTAGGCCATGCGGCCGCCACGAGGAAGTCCAGGGACACCCAAGGAATCCCCAGGATTTCTTTACCGCCCGGTGACTCATCACCGCCAACCGCCGGCCTTACCGTTGTCGACGCTTGGTCAACTCCACCCCCTCACACAGGAGTAGCCATGTCCATAGCCCGTCGACGCACGTCTCGACGCGCCCTCGTCGCCTCCTCCGCCGCCCTGCTGACCGTCCTCGGCGGCGCGGCACCGGCCCTCGCCGCCACCGCCCCCGCCATCGTCCAGGCACCGCTCGGCCACCACGGCGGCGGCGTGCTGCGCAGCACCAGCAGCAACTGGGCCGGGTACGCCGCGACCGGCGGCAAGTTCACCAGCGTCAGCGCCAGTTGGGTGCAGCCGTCGGTGTCCTGCTCGGGCTCCGACACCTGGTCCAGCTTCTGGGTCGGGATCGACGGGGACGGCAGCAACTCGGTCGAGCAGCTCGGCACCGAGGCGGACTGCTCGGGCGGTTCGCCGGTGTACTCGTCCTGGTACGAGATGTACCCGGCGTACCCGGTGAACTTCTCCAACTCCGTGCGGCCCGGCGACCGCTTCACCGCGAGCGTCACCACCAACGGCTCCGGTTCGTTCACGCTCACGCTCTCCGACACCACCCAGGGCTGGAAGCGCAGCGTCAACAAGACCCTGCGCAGCGCGGCCCTGGCCTCCGCCGAGGTCATCGCGGAGGCGCCGTCGAGCTCCACCGGCGTCCTGCCGCTCTCGAACTTCGGCACCGTCGGCTTCAGCGGGGCGACCGCCAACGGCCAGAGCCTGAGTGCCGCGGGCGCGTCGAGCATCACGATGGCCTCGGGCAGCACCACCAAGGCCACCACCTCCGGGCTCAGCGGGGGCGGTGCCTTCTCGGTGACGTGGAAGCACAGCTGACGTAGGGCGTGTCGTCCGGCGCGCCGCCGCTACGGGCGGCGTGCCGGGCGACACCGTCAGAGCAGCGGGCCGAGGACGGGCAGCACCGGCTTGCACGGCACCGGGACGGGGTGCGCCGGGTCGAGCGCGTTGCGGACGTCGGCCAGCGCGACCGGGTCGTACGGGCCCTCCAGGTGGTCGGCGGCGTCGGCCACGCACTGGTCCTGCAGGGTCAGGTTCGTGACGTGCGGCCCGGCCGGCAGGTAGGAGTTGGTGTACGGGGTGACGACCTCGTCGAACCTCGACGCGATGACGGTGTACTCGACGCCCGGGAGGGTCGCGCCGCCCGCGTCGAGCGCGGCGATGAACGGGGAGCCCGCCTCCTGCTCGACGCAGGCCGGACAGGCGGTGTCGAGCACCGCGTTCGCCGGCTCCAGGATGTGCAACTCGGTCGCGAGCACACTGAGGCCGTCCAACGTGGTGCCCTCGTTGAGGGGGGTGATGCCGACGAGCTTGGCCACCTTCGCGGCGCCGCCGTCGTTCTTCAGGTAGTAGCGCGGCAGCACGCCGCCGCCCTGGGAGTGTCCGACGAGATCGGCCTTGGCCGCCCCGGTGGCGGCGAGGACCTGGTCGACGAACGCGGACAGTTGCCGGGCGGAGTCCTCGATCGGCCCGAGGCCCTGCATCGGCGCACCGGGGGCGCCGCCGTAGTCGAACGCGTAGACGCAGTACCCGGCATTCGCGAGCAGCGGGGCCGCGCCGCGCCAGTTGTCGTTCATGTTCTCGGCCGTGCCGTGCACGAGGACGACCGGCTCCGGGTGCGCCGCGCCGGGCCGGCAGGACCAGTCGTTCGCGCCGGGCGGGGCGGTGTCGGGGGTGAGGAAGCCCGCCGGGAAGCCGATCGCGAAGTGGTACTCGACCGGGTACACCGGGGCGGCTGCGGCCGGGTGGACGGCGGTGGCCAGCAAGCCACCCGCAGTGACCGCCGCGACCGCGAGCGCCCGACCTCGATTCGCTCTCATGAGGTATTTCCTGCCGTCAGGAATTCTTTCTGCACTTACCGAAAACTATCACCTGCACAAGCATTACGCAGATCAGAAGCCACCGGTAAGGCAGGCCGCACTCCCGCTGCGAGCAGAGAGTAATCAGTAGCCTCGTCAGATATTCATATGGCATGACGGCATTGCGGTCCAGGAATTCCAGGATTCCATTCCGGAATTCTCGCACCCAATTCCGTGACGCCCGGTACGGGAGTCCGGGCCCGGCGCCCGGACGTCACGAGACCACCCACAACCGCCCCGGAGCCGGCCGCGTCAGCCGGTCGACGTGCGCGGCGGTCTCCGCCTCGGCCGAGAGCAGCACGAGAAGCTGCTGTGCGTCGGCCGTGAGGTCCAGGGTCTCGCGCACGAGCGGCGCTCGGCGTGCGGCTGACGGAGGACGAGACGGCCGCCCTGGAGCGGCCGTACACGCCCCGGCTGCCGACCGGGTTCCGATCAGCCCAGCTTGTCCGCCTCCCGGACCCGGTGGAGGTGGACGAGCACGTCGAAGGACTCGGCGATCCGCACGGTGCTGAGCGGCACGGGGTACCCGGTGCCGATGCTGCGCAGCGGTCGGGCGGTGTCCAGCCAGGCGCGGGCCGCGGGCGGGGCGCTGCGGACGTCGAGGTAGAAGTCGCCGCCGCGGACCCGGTCGAGGGTCTCCTCGGTGGTGCCGGGCGCGGGCGGGCCCACCGTGAACTTCGTCCACTCGCGGTCGGGGAGCCCGGACGACGCTTGCGAATCCTGGGAGAGGAAGGAGCCCTGGCCGAAGGTCAACCCGACCGGGAGGTACCCGCCGCCGAGCGCCTCGCGCAGGAACCCGCCCTGCGCCTTCGGGTGCTGGTCGGGGTCGTCGGGGACGTACGCGATGTGGCCGTTGTGCGCCGACACGAGCATGCGGTGGCCGGTCTGCCGATGCCACCAGACGACGTTGTCGGCCATCACCCGGTCGCGGTGGAGCATCGCGGCGCGCAGCGCCCCTTCGTCCTGGAGGTCGACCCCGAGGAACACCGCGGTCTGCGCGATGGAGCGGGCGTGCTGCACGGCCCACGCGAACTCCGCGCCGCTCTGGCTATATTGACTCTCCATCAACTTGAAAGCCACTTCGGCGTTGCCCGCGAGGCGCTGCCGCTCGGCGAGCGGGCGGCGCAGGTAGGCGAAGCTGTCGTCGAGGGGGCGCAGGCCGGCGTACAGCTCGGTGAAGCGCGGCAGCAGCTCCGGGTGCCGGCGCCGGACGTAGCCCGTCACCCGTTCGAAGAAGGCGTCCCCGACGCGCGGGGCGCCGATGTCGTCGCCCATGAAGTGGACGCGGCGGCGGGGGTTGCGCCGGTTGTGGTCCCGCATCCACTCGACGAGGTGCAGGAACTCCTCACGCTCCCACGGCGATCCGCCCAACGCGGCCCGCACGACCTGGCGCGCGTCGCCGGGTCCGCCCTGGACGAACTCGTCGACGAGCAGCCCGGCCGGCCAGCTCATCTCCAGGGCGAAGGCGCCGAAGCCCTTCTCCTCCACGAGGTACCGGAAGACGCGCTCCTTCATCGCGAAGAACTCGTGCGACCCGTGCGTCGCCTCCCCCAGGCCGACGACCCGGGCGTCCCCCACCATCGCCCCGAACGCCCGGAGGTCGGACGGGTCCGCCCCCGGCACCGTGGAGCGCAGCGGCCGGGAGGCGCGTAACAGCGCGGCCCGGACCGGCTCCTGCTCCTCCCCCGCACGCGCGGCCGTGGCCGTGGCCGGCACCGCCAGCGCCCCCGCCCCGGCCGCTGCTACCGCCCGCAGCAGCGAACGCCGCCCGATCAGCCCACCCATGCGCGATCACCCATCCCCGACTCGGCTTCCTGCTCCTGCCGTTGATGATCGCCCACGATCCGTCCGCGACACCCTGGGGCTGGCCTCCGACCTCGCCTGGGGATAGCCCCCCTCCCACGCGATGACGGACCTCGTCATATCCGTGTCCTTGCCGCTGCACCCGGGCCCGGTCACGCTGGAAGGGTGAGCAGTTCCCCCGCGCTCTTCCCCCGAGCTCTTCCCCGAGCTCTTCGCCCGAGCCGGGCGCCGGACCGGGGACGACACCACCCCTCCCCGGAAGGCACCCCATGCGCATCGCCATCCCGATCTTCGACGGCTTCACCGCACTCGACGCCGTCGGCCCGTACGAGGTCCTCCGCATGCTCCCGGAAGCCGACGTCGTCTTCACCGCCGCCACCGCGGGCACCTGCACGGACGGCGCGGGCCTGCTCCACCTCGTCGCGACGGCCCCCTTCGAGGACGTCACGGAAGCCGACGTCCTGGTGGTCCCCGGCGGCCCGGGCGCCCGCAGCCGCCTCACCGACGAGCCGCTGCTCGACTGGATCCGCCGCGTCCACACCACGACCACCTGGACGACGTCGGTCTGCACCGGCTCCCTGCTCCTCGCCGCCGCCGGCCTCCTCGACGGCCTGGAAGCGACCACCCACTGGAGCGCCGTCCACATCCTGGAGTCCTACGGCGCCACCTACACGCCCCACCGCGTCGTCGAACAACCCGGCGGCATCATCACCGCCGCCGGCGTCTCGTCGGGCATCGACATGGCCCTGCGCCTCGCCGAACTGACCGCCGGCCGCACCGCCGCCGAGGCCTTCCAACTCGCCATCGAGTACGACCCCCAGCCCCCGTTCGACGCCGGCTCCTACGCCAAGGCCCCCCAGGCGGCCAGGGACTACCTGGCCGCCCGCTCGTCGTCCCCGACGAACAGGCGGTGACAGCGGGCTCCTTCAGCCCCCGACCGCCTCCGGTACGGGTGAGCCCTTCGCCGTGCGCGGGGCGGTCAGCGGGCCGGCGGCGAAGACGGCCAGGCCGGCGAGGACCGCCAGGCAGGCGCAGGCGGGCCAGAGCAGACCCGGGGCGGACTGGTAGAGGGCGCCGCCGAGCGGGGGTGCGAGGACGGTGCCGCTGGTGGAGGCCCCGGCGTAGAGGCTCTGGAAGCGGCCCTGGTACTCGGGCGGTGCGCTGTCCGCGACGAAGGCCGTCGCCGGGGTCTTGTAGAGGATCTCGCCCGCGGTGACCACGACCATCATCACCACCGTGGTGACGACCGACGCGCCCGCGACCAGCGCCGCGAAGCCCGCGCCGACCAGCAGCAGGCCGGTGCCGATGATGCGCAGCGGCGCCCGGTCGCGCAGCGCCATGGTGACGACCACCTCCAGCGCGAGGATCAGGCCGCCGTTGATCGCCAGCACCGCGCCGTACACGCCGGTGCCGATGCCGTGGTCGGCGAGGAACACCGGCAGGACCGAGTACTGCTGCCGGTAGACGGTGTCCACGACGACGATCGCGGGCAGCAGCACCAGCACCGCGGGCCGCTCCCGCAGCGTCGCCCACAGGCCGCCGCGGGTGACGGTCCGGCCGCTGCGCGGCCCGTCGGCGGTCAGCACCTTGGCGGCGTACGCGGCGAACAGCAGCGACCCGAGCCCGTCGATGCGGAACAGCCACTCGTACGACCAGTGGGTCGCGATGAACGCGCCGAGCACCGGGCCGATGGTGAAGCCCGCGTTGCCCGCGAAGCGCATCACCGCGAAGCCCTGCCGCCGGTCGCCGGGCGGCACGGCCACCGCGACGAGCGCCGAGTTGGAGGCGCGCACGGTGCCGGCGGCGTACTGGAAGACGGGCAGCACCAGGAGCAGCACGGACGTCGGCAGCACCGGCAGGGCGAGCAGTCCGGCGCCGGAGACGGCGGACCCGGTGAGCAGCGTCCGGCGGTGGCCGAAGCGGTCCCCGAACCAGCCGCCGGTGAAGTTGCCCGCCACCAGGCCGAGGCCGCCGGCGCCGGCGATGGTGCCGGCGGCGGCCGTGCTCAGCCCGCGCGGGCCGGTCAGGTAGACGAAGAGGTACACGAAGGTGAAGGACACCACCATGTTGGCGAAGCCGCCGGCCGCCAGCATCCAGACGGTCCTCGGCAGCGCCCGCAGCGCGCCCCTGTTCCCCGTGCCGTCCCCGGTCCCGTTCCGCTCGGCCACCCGGCCACCCCCGTAGTCAGTTCCTTTTCGGAACGGACTATGTCAGGCTGACGGGGCTAAGGTCAACGCTGGTGATCACCCCCGGAAGGAGGCCACGATGGTCCGGCGCGGCGGCCCGGCGGACGACAACTGCGCGATCGCCCAGGCCCTCGACGTGGTCGGGGACACCTGGACCCTGCTGATCGTCCGCGACACGGCCCGCGGGCTGCACCGCTTCGAGCAGCTCCAGCAGGAGCTCGGCCTCTCCCGCAAGGTGCTCGCCGAACGCCTGCGCCTGCTCGTCGACTCCGGCGTGCTCGCCCGCGAGCAGTACCAGGACCGCCCGCCGCGCCACGAGTACCGCCTCACCCCGCGCGGGCGCGCCCTGCTGCCCGTCCTGGTCGCCCTCCAGGACTGGGGCGACAGCTGGGTGCTGGGCGACGGCACCCCCACGGCCACCGCCACCGAGCACTCCCGGGAGGCGGAACGCGTCCACGCGCTGCGCGGCACCCGGGTCCCCGACCTGCTGCTCCCGGGCGCGGACGGCCGGGAGCACGATCCCGTCGCCCCGGACGCCACCACCGTCCTGTACTGCTTCCCCGGCGCCTTCGTCCGCGCCGAGTCCTACCCGCCCGGCTGGTCGACGGTGCCCGGCGCGTCCGGCTGCACCCTGGAGTCACGCACCTACCGCGACCACCTCGCCGACTTCACCGCCGCCGGCGCGGCGGTGCGCGGCATCTCCACCCAACGCCCGGACGAGCAGCGCGCGTTCGCCGAAGCCGAGGGCCTGGCCTTCCCCCTCCTCTCCGACCTTGCCCTCGACCTCACCGGCGCCCTCCGCCTCCCCACCCTCCGCGCCGCCGGCACCACCCGCCTGAAGCGCCTCACCCTGGTCGTCGACCGGACCCGCACCGTCCGCGAGGTCCTCTACCCGGTCACCGACGTCGCGGGGAGCGTGACGGCGGCCCTGACCGCGGCCCGCGCGATCCGGTAGGCGGGCCGGGTTACTCTCCCGGGCGTGCCGCCGCCCGCAGGGCGTCGACGGCCAGGCGGGCCGTGGTGCCGATGGCGGCGTCGGCGGCGGGGAGGGTGATGGCGGTGGCGGCGGCACGGGTGAAGACCGCGAGGGCGTAACGGCCGCCGTCGGGGTACTCGACGACGCCGACCTCGTGGCGCAGGGTCGGGAGGGTGCCGGTCTTGCCGTGGACGCGGACGTCGTCGAAGGGGAAGCCGGCGGCGAGGCGGTGCGGCCAGACCTGGAGGCCGAGGAGGCGGCGCAGGGCGGCGCCGTGGTCGCCGGGGCAGGCGTCGCCGTGCCAGAGGGCGGCGAGGAGGGCGGTCATGTCGCGCGGGGTGCTGTGGTTGGTGAAGGCGGGGTCGAGGACCCGGAGCCGGGCGACCACCGCCGGGTCGACCGGGGAGTCGGGGCCGGTGTCCTCCACGAGGGCGGCGGTCATGCCGCCGAGCGTGTGGACGGCCACCGTCCGGGTGAGGCCCAGGTCGGCCATGGTGCGGTTGACGGTGTCCAGGCCGACCTCGGCCCACAGCACGTCGGCGGCGGCGTTGTCGCTGACGGCGGCGGTCAGGTAGGCGAGGTCGCGCAGGGAGAGGCGGGCGGCGTCGAGCATGGCCGCGAGGCCCGTCCGTCCCGGGGTGCGGCCGGCGGCGGGGACGTCCACCTGGCGGGTGAGGTCGATCCGGCCTTCCGCGGCCTCGCGGAACAGCGTGACCAGGAGGCAGAGCTTGTGGACGCTCGCGGTGCTGACCGCGGTGTCGGCGCCCACGGCGATCTCGGCGCCGGTGTCGAGGTCGCGCGCGTGCAGCAGGCCGCTGACGCCGGCGTCGGCGAAGGCGGCGGCGATGCGGGCGCGCGCGGCACGGGCGCCGGCGGGGCGGTCGCCGGCCCTGCGGTCACCGGCGGGGCGGTCGGCTCTCGTACGGTCGCTGGGTACGCGGTCGCTGGTCACAGCGGGAACTCCATTGCGGGCCGGGGGTGGAGCGGACGGTTGGGCGGCTGGGGCAGGAGGCCGCCGGGTCCGGTCAGCGCCACGTGGGCGGCCTCGGCGAACAGCCGGACGGCGGGCCCGCCGCGCCCGGCCGGCCAGGCCGTGGAGGTGCGCCAGGCCAGTGGGGTGCCGGTCAGCGGACGCCAGACTGTACCCGCCGGCGGCGCGGTGCGCGGCGCCAGGGCGACGGCGCTGCCGGTGAGCACGAGCGCGCCGGCGACGTCCGGTCCCGGCGGGTCGACGACGGCCTCCGGGGTGCAGCCGTGCCGGGACAGGGTGGTGAGCACCTCGTCGTACAGCGCCGGAGCCGTGGCGCGGGGGAAGAGCACCAGACGCCGGCCGGTCAGTTCGGCCAGCGCCAGCTCGGGGCGGTCGGCGTACGGGCTCCCGGCGGCGAGCAGGACGCCGAGCGGCTGGTGCAGGACCGGCCCGAAGGCCAGTCCGTCGGCCGGGCAGGGGTGACGGACGACGGCGACGTCCACCGTGTGCTGGGCGAGTTCGCGCACGACGGCCGCGACGGGCAGTTCCCGCAGTTCGAGCCGGGTGCCCGGGGACGCGCTCTCGAAACCGGTGAGCAGCGCGGCCAGGGCGGCCGGTCCGAGCTCGGGCGGCACGGCCGCGCGCAGGGTGCCCGCCCGGCCGCTGCGCAGGTCGGCGGCGACGGCGAGCAGACGGGCGGAGCCCTCCAGCACCTCCTCCGCCTCCGCGAGCAGCAGCCGGCCCGCCGGGGTGAGGTCGACCCCGCGCGGACCGCGGTCGAACAGGGTCACGCCAAGTTCGCGTTCGAGGCGCTGGATCCGCTGGGAGAGCGAGGGCTGGGCGATCCGCAGGCGCTCGGCGGCGCGGCCGAAGTGCCGCTCCTCGGCGACGGCGCGGAAGTGGCGGAGGTGCCCCAGCAGGTCCATGGGCAGCAATCATAGGCAATTTCGTATCGATCCCTTCACCATCATGGTCTTGGACTGGAGACCTGACGGGCTGATTGGCTGAGGGCGACGGCCCGCCGCCCCACCCGCACTGGAGACCACCCATGCCACCGACGATCCGACGCCTCCCCCGCACCGCCCTGCCCGCCGCGGGCCTGCTCGCGGTCGCCCTGCTGAGCGGGTGCGGCCACAGCGGCACGAGCGCGGCGAGCGGCACGAGCGGCACGAGCGGCACGAGCGGCAGCACGAACGCCGCAGCCCCGACCGCCACCGCCACAGCCACCGTCGCGGCCACAACCGACGAGTCCTTCAAGGGACTTGAGCAGCAGTTCGGCGCCCGCCTCGGCGTCTACGCGCTGGACACCGGCAGCGGCCGGGAGGTCTCCTACCGCGCCGACGAGCGGTTCGCGTTCGCGTCCACGATCAAGTCGCTCGCCACCGGGGCCCTGCTGCGCAAGGCCTCCGACGAGCAGTTGGACAAGGTGGTCGCATACCGCCAGGAGGACGTGCTGGCGTGGGCGCCGATCACGTCGCAGCACGTCGCCACCGGCATGAAGGTGCGCGACCTGGCCGCCGCCGCCATCCAGTACAGCGACAACACCGCGGCGAACCTCGTCACCGCCGAACTCGGCGGCCCGGCGGCCGTCCAGCAGTCCCTGCGCGAGCTCGGCGACACGACCACCAGCGTCGACCGCACCGAGCCCACCCTCAACGAGGCCACCCCCGGCGACACCCGCGACACCAGCACGCCCCGCGCCTTCGCCGCCGACCTGCGCCGCTACGCACTCGGCGACACCCTCACCGAGGACCGGCGCCGGCTCCTGACCGACTGGCTGGCCGGCAACACGACCGGCGCGCCGTACATCCGCGCGGGCGTGCCCTCCGACTGGAAGATCGGCGACAAGACCGGCAACGGTGGCTACGGCACCCGCAACGACGTCGCCCTCGCATGGCCGGCCGGCGGTCGCAGCCCGATCGTCATCGTCGTCCTCTCCGACCGCGGCAAGGCCGGCGCCACCTCCGACGACGCCCTGATCGCCCGGGCGACGAAGGCGATCGTCGGCACGCTCGGCTGACCCACCCCCGATTCACCGACCAGAGGAGACCGTTGACGATGCCCCTGTCCCGCCGCCGCCTGCTGGCTGCCTCGGCGACAAGCGCCGCCGTACTCGGCACCGCCACGCCCCCCGCTGAAGCCCGGCCGTCCGACCGCCGACGCCGCCGCCCCGGACCACCCGGCTCCTCGGGGGTCACCCTGCGCTGGCTGGGCAACAACGGCTGGGAGATCACCTTCGGCGACCCGGCCGCCCCCACGACGATCCTGATCGACCCGTGGATCACCCGCTTCCACACCGGCACCTACACCCCGCAGGGCGCCGACCCCGCCACCCCGCTCAGCGTCGATACCGCCGCCATCGACCGCCTCGGACTGCGCGCCGACCAGATCCTGGTGACCCACGGCCACTACGACCACCTGCCCGACGTCCCGCACCTCGCCGCCCGCACGGGCGCCACCGTGCTCGGCACCGAGAGCCACGCCAACCTGCTGACCGCGCTCGGCGCGCCGCAGGACCAGCTGTCGGTGGTGCGCGGCGGCGAGTACCTGCAGTTCGACGGCTACACGATCCGGGTCGTCGACTCCCTGCACTCGATGACCGGCCCGCGCTCGAAGGTGCCCTTCCCCGGCACCAGGCCCGGCGCGCCGCCGCCCCGCCCGCGCGTGATCTCCGATCTGGTCGAGGGCGGCACGCTGGCCTACCTGATCACCGTCGGCGACGACCGGCTGCGCATCCTCGACAGCGGCGGAGCCAACTACGACGCCCGCCACCTCACCGGCCTCGCCCCGGACGTCCTGCTGATGCAGCCCGGCGGGGGCTCCGTACCGGACTACGTCCCGCGCTTGCTCGACGTCCTCGACCACCCGCCGTACGTCATACCGACGCACTGGGACGACTTCGACCACCCCCTGACCGAACCCGCCGTGGACTGGGGCGGCCTCGACGCCCTCGAAGCCGCCGTCCACCGGGCCAGCCCGGAGGCCCGGTTCGTCCGCCTCGACCACCTGGAGTCGTTCACCCCCTGAGTGCCCGCGGTCGTCGATGAGCACTCGTCGACGACCGCGCCAACGCCATCACCGCGCCATCACCGCCGATCGACCGCGCCGTCCGTGCGTACTCAGCAGGGCTCCGTCCAGGGTTCGACCTGATGGAGGCGCCGCAGCCGGAGGTTGCCGTCCACGCTGAGCGTGACGAGGTCGTCGACGACCTCCAGCACCTCCGCCGGAACCCTCGGCGCCCACGGCGTGCCGATCTCCCAGTCCGGCGGCACCATGGCGACGGTCTCCCCGATGCCCGGCACCCAGCCGCTCATGCCCGGGCCCCCTTCCGTAGCACGTCGACCAGCTTGGCGATTTCGGCGGGCGCCGCCGCTCCGAGCTCGATGAGCACCACGCCCGTGGTCCTGACCGATGCCCAGTCGACCGCGAGCGACGGCAACGTGACGTCCACCGCCGCCAACACCGACCGGAGGTCGTCGAACACCATCGCCGCCTCGCGGCGGGCGTCCTCCGTCGCCCGAACCATCCTCGACCGCCTACCACTCCGGGCACGCACAGCGAACTCCTCCCGACGGAGCGTCAGTGAACTAGTCCAGCATGAAGAGTGACGTAGTTCACCCGCTACGGTTCCGAGTGAACTAGTCTGCTCTCACTGCCCGTCAGAACTGGGAGCGTGAAGCGCCATGTCCGGTGGAGCACCGAAGACTTACACGGTCATCGCCGACCACTACCGTCAGCGGATACTGTCCGGCGAGCTGGAGCCCGGCACGAAGTTGCCCAGCAACAAGGAGATCTGCGGGCGGTGGGGCGTGGCGGTCGCCACCGTCTCGCGCGCGCTCCAGCACCTCCAGGTGGAGGGGTACGTGCGCACCAGCCCGCGCGGCACCTTCGTGGCGGACGATCCGCGCGTCACGGCCAGCAGCCAGGAGCGCCTGGCCCGGGTCAGCCGCCGGAAGTCCTCGCTCATGGACGGGGAGACCAGCCGGGTCACGGCCGCCGAACTGGTCGTCCCGCCGCTGTACGTCGCCGACCTCTTCGACCTCGACACCGGCGACCAGATCATCCGGCGCGAGTACGTCGTCGGCCGGGGCAGGGCCCGGACGATGTTCGCGGTGAGCTGGTACCCCGCGCACTTCGCGGCGCTCTGCCCGGACCTCCTCAGCACCAATCCCGCTCGCAACGACGGGATGACCGCTCGCGTCCTCGAAGCGACGGGGCGCACGATCACCGTCGGGCGGGACGACATGCACGCCCGCGAGGCCAGCCCGCGCGAGGCGTCCGCCCTCGCGCTCTCGCCCGGGAGTGCGATCCTGGCGCTCGTGCACCGGTGGTCGGACGAGCAGGGGATCATCGAGTACACCGAGTGCTGCCTGCCGACCCGCTTCACCATCGGGTACGACTACGCGCCGTGAAGCCGTGAGGAGTGGGAAGTCGGACCGGCCGACTTCCCACTCCTCGCTCGCCTACGAGGTCGCCTGCGAAGTCGCCTACAGGGCGGCCAGGTTGGCGGTCAGGTCGTCCAGGCCCAGGGAGCCCTGGGAGAGGGCGTGCATGTGCCAGGTGCGGAGGTCGAAGGCGGGGCCCCGGCGGTGGCGGGCGGCCTCGCGGCCTTCCAGCCAGGCGCGTTCGCCGAGTTTGTAGCCGATGGCCTGGCCGGGCCAGCCGAGGTAGCGGTCGATCTCGCTGGTGCGGCGCGGGGCCTCGCTGCCGTGGTGGGCGGCCATGAACGCGTCGGCCAGTTCCGGGGTCCAGCGTTCCCCCGGGCTGAAGCCCGAGTCGGTGGGGATCGCCAGTCGGAGGTGCATGCCGATGTCGACGATCACCCGGATGATGCGGAGCATCTGCTTGTCGAGGTAGCCGAGGCGGCGCGCGGGGTCGGTGAGGAAGCCGAGTTCGTCCATCAGCCGCTCCGCGTAGAGCGCCCAGCCCTCCTTGTTGGCGCTGACGGCGCCGAGGGTGATCTGGTAGGTGCTCAGGCGGTCGGCGGAGGCGGTCCAGCGGGCCGTCTGGAGGTGGTGGCCGGGGACGCCCTCGTGGTACCAGGTGCTGACGATCTCCCAGGTGGGGAAGGTCCGTTGGCCGAGGGTGGGCAGGTAGGTGCGGCCGGGGCGGGTGAAGTCGAGGCTCGGGCCCGTGTAGTAGGGCGCGCCGGAGCTGCCCGGGGGCGCGATCCTGGCCTCGACGCGCCGCATCGGTCCCGAGATGTCGAAGTGGGTGCCGTCGAGCGCGTCGATCGCCTCGTCGATGATCTGCTGGAGCCAGGCGCGGATGTTCTCCTCGCCCTCGATCGCGTGGCCGTGTTCGTTGAGGTGGTCCATGGTGGCGCGGACGCCGGCGCCGGGGAGGACGCGCTCGGATTCGGCCCGCATCTCGGCGGCCGTCCGGTGGAACTCCTCCCACGCCCACGCGTACGCCTCGGCCGGGTCGAGGTCGGCGCCGTTGGCCCAGCGGGCGGAGCGCTGGTAGCGCTCGGGGCCGACGGCGTCCGGGGTGCCGTCGGCGGCGGGCAGGTAGGTGGTGCGGAGCCAGTCGCGGAAGACGTCGACGGCGGCGGTCGCCCGCTCGGCGGCGGTGTCGAGTTCGGCCCGCAGCCCGGCGGGGCCGTCCGCGACGAAGCCGGCGAACCAGCCCGCCCCGCCGTCGGACCGGCCGGTCCAGGCGTCGAGCTGGCCGATGACGGCGCGCGCCTGGCGGGGCGCGCACAGCAGGCCGCGGGTGATGCCCTCGGTGAGGGTGGCGCGGTAACCGTCCAGCGTGCCGGGCAGGTTGCGCAGGCGGCCGGCGACGGCGGCCCAGTGCTCGTCGGTGTCGGTGGGCATCAGGGTGAAGACGCCCCGCACGCGATGGAGGGGGGAGTTGACGTTGCGCAGTTGGAGGAAGCCGTCGCCGGCGTCGTGCACGGCGAGTTCGGCGGTCAGGCGCTCGCGCAGGAGGCGGGCGCAGTCCCGGTCGGCGGGCTCCTGCGCGTCCGTCCCCTTCTCCGTGGCCTCCTTCTCGGCGGCGTCGAGCGCGGCGAGCGTCCGCCGCGAGAGTTCGGCGAGCGCTTCGTGGCCCTCCGGGGAGAGGTCCGGCAGGCGGTCGTCCTCGGGGCGGAGGCCCAATCGGGTGGCGGTGGACGGGTCGAGGGCCGCGACCTGCGCGACGTGGTCGTCGGCGATCCGGCGAGGGGAGTGCGACGTCTCGGGCATCGCCCCATGCTCGCGCACGGGCCCCGCGCTGTCATCGGCGCACTCGGTCGAAGACCGCGGAACACGGCGGAGGACGGCGGAGGGCAGCGGAACACGGCGGAGGACGGCGAAGGACGGCGAAACGCGGCGGACGACGGCGGACGCCGCCCCCGGCCGCCTCAGTCGATGAGCGCCTCGGGGTCGTCGGTGGTGTGCATGGCCGCCTCCTCGGCGCTCGCGGCGCCGCCGGAGATGCCCACGTCCTCGGCGATCATGTCGCTGCGCGAGCCGGAGGAGGCGATCAGCCGGCCGGAGCGGACCTCGCCCGCCTCGGTGTCGATCGGCTCGCCGTCCATGCCGTAGGCGTCGCCGATGCCGTCCCAGTCGGGCGCGGCGACGTCCGGCAGCTCCTCCGCCAGGCGTTGCGCCAGGCTCTCGCGGGTGTGCTGCTCCGCCGCCGTGACGCCGTGGCGTTCCACGGCGAGCGGGCGCTCGGGCGGCGCGTAGCCTTCGTCGAGCGCCGATTCGAGGCCGCGGTCGATCAGGGTGTCCTCCGGCTCCAGGGGGCCGACGTCGTCCTGCACCTCCGAGCCGTCGGGCTGGTACACCTGGTCGCCCATCAACGCTTCGTCCGACATCAGGTCCTCCTTCACGGACCACCGACCACCGCGCCGAGCCGTCACCGCCCGTCCGTCGTCACTCCCCCCAGAGTCCCACGCGGCGGCCGGACCCGCAGGGAACGGCGGCCGAGGCGGTGGCAGGCTGGAACCAGGACACCCCAGGACACCCAAGGAACACGTCCCCGAGCCGCACCCGGAGCCGCCCGCATGACCGGCCGCCGCGACGACCTGCACGCCCGGCTCCTGCTCGCCTCCGCCCGTTGGGCCGACCGGGCCGAACGCTGCGCCGCCTGGACGCGCCGGGGTGTGGAGCGGTGCCGCGCGTGGGCCAGGGAGGGCGCGCAGCGGCCGGGTGAGATGGCGCCGCCGTCGTGGTTCGCCATCGCGCTCCCCTTCGGGACCGGGTGGTACCGCGTCGTCGGGGGCCTGGCCCGGACGTGGTGCCGGGTCGCACGCCGCTGCTGCTGGATCCTGGACCGGGCGCTCGGCAGACGGTCCGACTGACGCGCTTTTCAGGGGGTGGGTCCCGCGCGGCCGCGCCCGGGTAAGGTGGTGGGTCGTGGCCAGTCGTAAAACGTCGATCATGGAAGCAGCCGCGCGGGTGATCGCGCGGCGCGGGGTGCGCGGACTGCGCGTGGAGGAGCTCGCCGCGGAGGCGGGGGTGTCCACGGCGCTGATCTACTACCACTTCAAGGACCGCACCGGGATCCTGCGCCAGACCCTGGAGTTCATCAACGACCGGGCCGAACGCTACACGACCGAACGGGCCGCGGACGCGCCGCCGCTGACGCCGCGCGAGGAGCTGGAGCAGACGCTGCTGCTGGAGCTCCAGGACTCCGTCGAGGTGCGCGAGAACAGCACCGCGTGGGGCGAGCTGCGGGCGAGCGCGGTGTTCGACGAGACGCTCCGCGAGGACCTGGCGCGGGCCACCCGGATCTGGGTGCAGGAGATCGCCGAACTGCTGGGCACCGTGCGGCCGATGTCGTCGGCGGTGGCGCTGGCCGGCGCCGCCGAGCGGCTGACCGCGCTGCTGGAGGGCCTGAGCGTGCGCTGGCTCAGCGGGAGCCTCCCGCTGGCGCACGCCCGCACGCTCATGGTCGACGCGATCGACGCCGAGGTGGCCCGGCTCGGTTCCTGAGGTCCTGACCGCGCCGAGGGCCCGGCGACGGGCCCGCTGTCGCACTGCGTGCACCACCGTGTCCCTTTGCGTCAGGATTTGCCCAAAGATTTGACTGATTTTTCAGTCAGTGCGAGCCTGAACCCGCAGGCAGGGGTGCTGCCGCCGGCCGCTCCGCGGTGCGCCGGTGCGTCGCGGCGCGAAGAGTGGACCCGGCGGCCCCCGCCCCCTCCCTCGGCACCGTCGCGCGATCTGGAGACCCTCATGAGCCGCTACCGTGATGACCGTTCCACCGGGAACTTCCCCTGGGTGCCCGCGGACGACGTGCCGCACGCGCGGACCTGGATGTCCTGGCCGTCCCGCCGGGGCGTGTGGGGCCTGCGCCTGGGCGGGGTGCAGGACGACATCGCGCTGATCGCCCGCACGATCGCCGAGTTCGAGCCCGTGGTCATGTGCGCCCCCGACGACTACACGGCCGGCAAGGCCCGCGCGAAGTGCGGCCCCGCCGTCGAGGTGACCACCGCCATCCCCACCGACGACCTGTGGATGCGCGACATCGCCCCGGTGTTCCGCCGGGACGGCCACGGCGGCCTGGACGCCGTCGTGCTCAACTTCAACGGCTGGGGCAACAAGCAGATCCACGACGACGACGCCCTCGCCGCCGAACGCATCGCCGTGCGCCGCGGCCTGCGCCACACCTACGCGGACTTCGTCGGCGAGGGCGGCGCCGTGGAGACGGACGGCGACGGCACGGTGATGGCGACCGAGAGCAGCCTGGTCAACAAGAACCGCAACCGCGGCATGAGCCGGGACGAGATCGAGGACGCCGTCCTGGACGCCTACGGCGCGGACACGATGATCTGGCTGCCCGGGATCAAGGGCAAGGACATCACCGACGACCACGTCGACGTCACCTCGCGCTTCGTGCGCCCCGGCGTCGTCATGGTGCAGCTGCCGCCCGCGGACCGCAACGACGCCTGGGCCAAGGACGCGCGCGAGCAGTTCGCGATCCTCTCCTCGGCCACCGACGCCCGGGGCCGCCGCCTCCAGGTGATCCCCGTGCACGGACCGGACACCGTCCGCTCGCGCAGCTCGAACTTCGTCGACTCCTACCTCAACTTCCACGTCGTCAACGGCGGCGTCATCACCGCCCAGTTCGGGGACGCCTACAAGGACGCCGCCGCGCGCGAGGCGCTGGCCGCGGCGTTCCCCGGCCGCGAGGTGGTGCAGATCGACGTCGACCGCCTGATGACCGGCGGCGGCGGCATCCACTGCTCGACCATGCACGAGCCCCTGCCGTAGCCCTCCGCCCCAGCCCCGCTCGACCGCCCGTACGGAAGAACCGACCCCAGCCGGAGATCACGCATGCCCGCCGACCTGTCCCGCCGCATCCTCCTGCGCTCCCTCGCCGGTGCGGGCGTCCTCGCCCTCGGCCTGACCGCCTGTTCGGACCTCGACGACCCCGACGGCACCGGTGGCTCCGGTGGCTCCGGTGGCACCGGCGGCGGCGCCAACCCCGGGGACGGCTCCTCCCCCACGCAGCAGCCGGGCGGCGGCACCGGCGCCCGCCGCTTCGGCGCCGAATGGGACAAGCACGTCCGCACGGTGATGTCCTGGCCCGCGTCCGAGAACGTGTGGGGCGACCAGCTCCCGGACGTCCGCCGGGACGTCGCCGGTCTCGCCCAGGCGATCGCGGCCCGCGAGCCGGTCGTCCTGATGGCCCGCCCCGAGCAGAAGGAGGCCGCGCAGAAGGCCTGCGGCCCGGCCGTCGAGGTCGTGCCGATCCCCGTCGACGACCTGTGGGCCCGCGACACCCTGCCGGTGTTCGTCGAGGAGGGCGGCAAGGTCAAGGGCGTCGACTTCAACTTCAACGGCTGGGGCGGCAAGCAGCAGCGCGGCAACGACTCCAAGGTCGCCCGCACCGTCCTCGCCAAGTACGGCGTCGAGCGGATCGAGACCCGCCTGGTGGCCGAGGGCGGCTCGTTCGAGACCGACGGGCAGGGCACGCTGCTCGTCACCGAGAGCTCGGTCGTCAACGACAACCGCAACCCGGGCATGAGCCGCGACCAGGTCGAGGCGGAGCTCGAGAAGGTCCTCGGCGTGACGAAGGTGATCTGGCTGGCCGGCGTCAAGGGCAAGGACATCACCGACGCCCACGTCGACTGCCTGGCCCGCTTCGTCGCCCCGGGCGTGGTCCTGCTCGACCAGGCCTTCCCCGGCAGCCCGCCGGACGTGTGGTCCCGCTCGGCCGACCAGGCGCGCACGGTCCTCGCCCAGGCGACCGACGCGACCGGGAAGAAGCTCACCGTCGTGGAGCTCCAGCAGCCCGACCCGGACAAGATCACCGGGCGCGGCGACGCCTTCGTCTCCTCGTACATGAACTTCTACGTCGGCTCGAAGGGCGTCTACCTGCCCAGGTTCGGCGACGGCCGGGCCGACGACCGCGCCCAGCAGATCATGAAGCAGTACTTCCCCGGCCGCGAGATCGTCCCCGTGAAGATCGACGCGATCGCCGCGGGCGGCGGCGGCATCCACTGCGCCACGCACGACATCCCCGCCGTCGGCTGACCCGACCGGTGTCCTTCCCCACCGATCGGCGTCCGCGGGCCGGCGCCGCGCACACGTCCGCGCGCGTGGACGTCGTCCCCGCCGTCCGGCAGGCCCTGGCCGGCGTTCCGGCGGGATCGCTGACCGTCCGGCTGCCCGAGCGGCTGCCGCCGGTCGCCGTCGCCCGGGGCCCGCTGGACGACCTGCTGACGGCGCTGGTGCGGACGGCTCTCGGCCGCACGCCGCCGGGGGTGCGCGTGCTGGTGCGGGCGGACGCCGTCCCCGGCCGGGGCGGCTCGGACGCGGTCCGCGTGACGGTGGCGGACCGGGGGCCGACGGTGGCCGGCGAGGCGAAGCACCGGCTGGTCTCGCGGCTGCCGCCGGCCGACGGCGGCCGGCTCACCTGCGAGGACAATCCCGCCGGCGGCCTGGTCCTCGTCCTCACCCTGCCGGCGGCCCGCCGGTGACGCCGTCGGCGTGCACAGCGCCCGAGCCCGCCCTCACGTCCCGGGGGCGGGCTCGGTGCTCCCGGCCTCCGCGCGCTTGCGGTGCTCGACCCGGGTGCCCGCGACGACGGTGACGGTCAGGCTCGCCGCGATGATCCCCTCGGCCCAGAAGAAGGCGACGTAGTCGATGAGCGAGCCGATCGGCGGGGAGCCGGGGGCGGCGTTGCGCATGCCGATCAGGGCGAAGAGCGTCGCCGCCATCCAGCCGAGCGACGGCCAGACCAGGCCCTGCCCGCCGCGGTAGAGCACCTCGGCCCCGGCCATGACGGCCAGGGCGAGGGCCCACATCGCGGCGATCATGAACCAGGCGAGGATGAAGGTGCTGCGCGCCCGGCTGACCCGGCCCGCCAGCTCGGCCGCCCCGGCACCGAACGGGGTGCTGGTGGGGCGGACGAAGAAGAACGGGTCGGCGTCCACGAACACGACGCCGACGGGCACGGCGCCGGTGCCGTCCGAGGCCGAGAAGGCCAGCGAGAAGTGGTACCGGTCGAACGGGTAGTCGCTCTCCGTGCCGTCGTACAGGTTGGCCTGCACGGGCTGGGGCGGCGCCTCCTCGCCGGGGGTGGCCCACAGGTCGGTCCTGGTGGTGGAGCGGACGGTGATGTCGATCTGGCGGCTGAAGGCGGACGACTCCGGTCCCTGCGCGAGGCCGCCGTGCGGGACGGGCGAGACGTAGAGGGTGAGTTGGCCGGTGCCCGGGTCGATGTCCTGGGAGGTGACGTCGAGTTCGACCCAGTCGCCAGCGGTGGGCAGGGCGAGTTCGTGGGTCTGCTGACGGGTGTTGCGCTCGTTGAGGTAGAGGGCGATGCCGGCCGAGCACAGGACGGCGAGGATCAGCAGGACGACGGCGAAGCGGTTGCCGCGCAGCCGGGCCGGGAGCCTCACGACGGGGAGGCGCCGGTGGTGGCGGGCTGCTGCTGGGTGGCGCAGTGGATGCCCCCGCCGCCGCCCGCGATGTGGTTGATGGAGATCTGGGTGACCTTGCGCCCCGGGTGGAGCTCGCCGATGATCCGGGCCGCGTTGTCGTCGGCGCTCTGGTCGCCGAAGCGCGGCACGATCACGCCGCCGTTGCACACGTGGTAGTTGATGTAGGTGGCGAGGAAGTTCTTGCCCGCGCCCTGGATCAGGTCGAAGTTGGGCTCGGGGAGTTCGACCACCTTCAGGCTCCGCCCCTTCGCGTCGGTCGAGGACTTGAGCACCTGAAGGGCCTGGTCGGAGGCCGTGCTCCAGATGTCCGGCGGGGTGTCGGCGGCCGGGCGGTGCAGGACGACGGTGCCGGGCTCGGCGAAGCGGGCGAGGGCGTCGACGTGGCAGTCGGTGATGTCCTGGCCCGCGACGCCCTTGAACCACAGCACCTTCTGCACGCCGAGCAGGTCCTTGAAGCTCGCCTCGATCTGGTCGCGGCTCTTGCCGGGGTTGCGGTTGTCGTTGACCCACGAGCTCTCGGTGGCCATCAGGGTGCCCTCGCCGTCCACCTCGATGGCGCCGCCCTCCCCCGTGATCGGGGCCTGGACGCGGGTGATGCCGTAGTGGGCGAGGAGGTTGCGGGCGACCTGGCCGTCGTTGGCGTGCGTCTGCTTGTTCCCCCAGCCGTTGAAGTCGAAGTCGACCCCCGCCAGGCCCTGCGGGCCGGTGACGAAGGTCGGGCCGGTGTCCCGCGCCCACAGGTCGTCGACCATCAGCTCGATCACCTCGACCGAGGAGCCGCACGCCTGCCGGGCCTGGTCGGCCTGGTCGGGGCGGGCCATCAGCACCACCGGCTCGAAGCCCGCGATGGCCCGGGCCAGCCCGGCGATGTCCTGGCGGACGCCCGGGAGCTGGTCGCCCCACACCTCCTCCAGGGCCGGCCAGGCCATGAACGTGCGGGTGTGCGGGCCCGACTCGGCGGGCATCGCCCAGCCGCCCGACGCCGCCGGACCGCTCGCCGCACCGGAGGCCGGGGCGCCCGACGGGCCGCCGGACGGCGCCGGGCCGGACGGTTCGTCCCCGCCGCCGGAGGAGCAGGCGTCGGTGAGGGCCAGTGCGGCGAGCGCCGCCCCCGAGCGCAGGAGCGAGCGACGGGACGGCCGGGGGTGAGCCATGGGGCCTCGTTCGGATAGGTGCCTGGGGTACCTGGCGTACGGACCAGCACGCTACTGAAGGAACGGTCAGGATCCGGTCCGACAGGCATCCGCCATCCGGGCGAAACGGCCGGTGGCCGCCCCGGCCCGGCGGGATCCGGAGCGGCCACGCTATTCGGCGGGCCCGGCGCCCGGCCCCACGGCGACCGGCGCCCGCCCTACAGCGCCCGGCGGGCGGCGGCGATCCCGTCCGGGTCCCAGCCGGGCCGCGGCACGGACTCCAGCAGGAGCCGGGTGTACGGGTGCCGCGGCCCGTCGAGCACCTCGGTGGTGCGGCCGGCCTCGACGATCCGTCCGTGCCGCATGACGACGACGTCGTCGGTGACGCACCGCACCACGCCGAGGTCGTGGGTGATGAACAGGTAGCCGATGCCGGTCCGTTCGCGGATGTCGGCGAGCAGGTTGAGCACCTGGGCCTGCACCGAGACGTCCAGCGCGGCGACCGCCTCGTCCAGCACCATGACGGCCGGCTCGACCGCCAGCGCCCGTGCGATGGCGACGCGTTGGCGCTGGCCGCCGGAGAGCTGGCGCGGCAGCGCGTCCGCCGCCCTCGTGCCGAGGCCGACCTGGTCGAGCAGTTCCCTGATCCGGGCCGCGTGGTCCGTGCCCGGGAAGTGCAGCCGCAGGGTCTCCCGGAGGACGGCCTCGACGCTGGTGCGGGGATCCAGGGAGAGGTACGGGTCCTGGAAGACCATCTGGACCTCGCGGGCGCGCGCCAGCCGTTCGGCCCTGCCCCGCACGCGGCCGGTCCGGGCCCGGCCGTTCACCAGCACCTCGCCCGCGTCGGCCCGGTCGAGGCCGACGACGATGCGGGCGGTGGTGGTCTTGCCGGAGCCGGACTCGCCGACGATGCCCAGCGATCCGCCGGCCGGGAGGGTGAACGACACGTCGTCGACGGCCTTCACGCTGCCGAAGGCGCGGCACAGGCCGGTGACGTGCAGCACGGGCTCAGGCATCGGTGCGGCTCCTGTCGAGCGGGTGGTGGCAGGCCGCGGACTGCTCGCCGTGCGCCTCGGGCACCTGCTCCCGGCACACGTCGGTCGCGTACCGGCAGCGCGCGGCGAACGCGCAGCCCGTCAACTCCTGCCGCAGGTCCGGCGGTTGGCCGTCGATGGCGGCGAGGCGGCCCGGCGGGGTGTCCAGGCGCGGCGTGGAGGCGAGGAGCGCGGCCGTGTACGGGTGGCGCGGGTGGTCGAACAGGGCCCGGGCGGGCCCGGTCTCGGCGATCCGCCCGGCGTACATGACGTAGACCCGGTCGCTGATCGCGGCGGCCAGCCCGAGGTCGTGGGTGACGAACAGCAGGCCGGTGCCGAAGCGTTCGCGCAGCCGGCCGAGCAGGGCGATGACCTCGGCCTGGCTGGTGACGTCGAGCGCGGTGGTGGGCTCGTCGGCGAGCAGCAGGATCGGGTCGCCCATGAGGGCGGCGGCGATCATGACGCGCTGGAGCATGCCGCCGGAGAGCTGGCCGGGGTGGCGGCGCAGCAGTTCGGGGCCGAGGCCGACGGCGTCGAGGAGCTCGGCGGCCCGGTGCCGCGCGTCCGCCCGGCCCATCGTGCCGGTGAGGGTGACGCTCTCGGTGAGGAAGTCGCCGATGCGCCGCAGCGGATTGATGGCCGCGCGGGGGTCCTGGAAGATCATCGCGGCCTTGCCGGTGCGCAGGGCGCGCAGCCGGGCGGCGTCCATGGTCAGGACGTCCTCGCCGTCGACGAGGACCTCGCCCTCGGCGGCGGCGCCGGGCGGCAGCAGGCCGAGGGCGGTGCGCGAGGTGAGCGTCTTGCCGGAGCCGGACTCGCCGACCAGGGCGACGGTCTCGCCGCGCCCGACGGTGAGGTCGACGCCGTCGAGCACGGGCCGTGCGGTGCCGGGCAGTCGCAGCCGCAGTCCGCGGATGTCGAGGGCGTTCACGGGGTCCTCCGGGCGACCCGGTCGGCCCAGCGCTCGCCGACGACGTTGAAGGCGACGACGGTGAGCACGATGAACGCGCAGGGCAGGACCGCGGAGAGCGGGTAGCCGTGCTGGATCGCGGTCTGGCCGTCGAAGACCATGCGGCCCCAGTCGGGGGTGAGGGCGGGGACGCCGAGTCCGAGGAAGGAGAGGCCGGCGAGGTCCATGAGGGCGTATCCGAAGTTGATGGTGGACTGGGCGAGGACGATCGGCGCGATGTTGGGCAGGACGTGCCGCAGGCAGATCTGCCACGCGGAGTGTCCCTGGACCGTGTACGCGGAGACGTACGGGCGTTCGCGCTCGGCCAGCACCAGTGAGCGGGTGAGGCGGGAGACGTACGGCAGGTAGGCGATCGCGAGGGCGATGACGGGGGCGAGCAGGCCCTCCCCATAGACCGAGACGATCAGGATCGCGAGCAGCATCCCGGGGAAGGCGAAGACGAGTTCGGTGCTGCGGGACAGGACGGAGTCGAGCCAGCCTCCGCGCCAGCCGGCGACGATGCCGACCGCCACGCCGGCGACGGTGGAGAAGACCACGACGCCGAGCGGGCCGAGCAGCGAGGTGCGGGCGCCGAGCAGGAGCCGGGCGAGGGTGTCGCGGCCGGCGGCGTCGACCCCGAGCAGGTGGTCCGGGGCGGGTCCGGCGAGGGCGGCGGACAGGTCGACGGCGTTCGGGTCGTACGGCGCGAGCCACGGCGCGAGCAGCGCGGCGAGCACCACGAGGACGACGAAGCCGAGGCACACCGCGTACAGCGGCGCGCGGGCGGCCCTGACCCGGCCGAGGCCGGGGCGGCGGGTGAGGCCAGACCGTTGGGTGAGACCGGTACTCATGCGTCGGACCTCCTCGAACCGAGCGTGACCCGGGGATCGACCAGCGGGTGGAGCAGGTCGACGACCAGGTTCACGGCCATGAACAGGGCGACGATGATCAGCGAGATGGCCTGGACGGTCGGGAAGTCCTTGGTGGTGGTGGACAGTTCGAGGAGCTGCCCGATGCCGCCGATGCTGAACGCGGACTCCACGAGGATCGTGCAGACCAGCAGGGTGGAGACGATCAGCCCGCCGGTGGTCAGCACGGTGCCGAGCGAGTTGCGGAACACGTGCCGGCGGACCACCTCGCGCTCGGGCACGCCGCGGCTGCGGGCCACGCTGACGTGCTCGCCCTCCAGGGCGTCCAGCATCGCCGAGCGCGTGACCCGGGCGAGCATGCCGATGAGGTACAGCGCGAGGGCGATCGCGGGCAGTGTGAGGTGCCAGAGCATGTCGCCGATGCCGTCCCCCGCGCCGCTGGTGGGGAACCAGCCCAGCTTCACCGCGAACAGGCCCTGCAGCAGGACCGCCGCGACGAAGGACGGCGTGCCGACGGCGAGCGTGGTGGACACCAGGATCGCGGAGTCCGTCGCGCCGCCGCGCACCGCGCCGGCCCAGCCGAGCGCCACGCCGATGACGGCGACCACCAGCAGGGCCATCGCGACGAGCAGCAGCGTCGCGGGCAGCCGGTCGGCGAGCAGCTTCGACACGTCCGTGCGGTAGGTGATGGAGCGCCCGAAGTCGCCCTGGAGCACCTGGCCGAGCCAGCGGAAGTACCGCACCAGGAAGGGGTCGTCGAGGTGGTACTGCTCGTTGATCGCCTGGAGCGCGGCCGGCGAGGCGGACCGGCCCGACAGGAGGAAGCTGGCCGGGCTGCCCGGCGCCAGGTACATCGCGCCGAAGACCACGAAGGAGGCGCCGAGCAGGGTGACGGCCATCTCCACCAGCCGCCGGGCGGCGAACCTGAGGAAGGCCGCCGCACCGGGGAGTCGTGCTGTGCCGGAGGAGCTCTCCGAGCGGGAAGGGGTCACTGGGCGGCCCCCACGTCGGCCGCCCACGGGTAGTACATGTACGAGATCGTGGTCGGGGCGCCGGTGATCCGCTTGTTGAGGAAGACGGCGGTCGGCCACTCGGCGACCGGGATCCACAGGAGCTGCTCGGAGGCCGTCTTCTGGAGCTGCGCCTCGATCGCGGCGCGCTTGGCCGGGTCGTACTCGGCCGTGGCGCGGTCGACCAGGTCGTCGTAGGCCTTGTCGCCGTAGCCGGCGAAGTTCTGGTACGCGCCGGTCTTGAAGTTGGTGAGCAGGTCGAGCGGGTCGGTGATCGAGTCGTAGTACGTCTCGGGGAACATGTCGATGCCCTCGCGGGCCTTCGGGTCGGTGAACAGCGCGGTGAAGGCGTTCGGGGCGATCGTCTTCAGCTGGATGTCCAGGCCGATCCGCGCGCCGGCGGCCTGGACGGCGGTGGCGAGCAGGGAGACGTCCTGGCCGATCGTGCTGGTGGCCATGACGAGCGTCTTGCCGTTCGCACCCGCCTCCTTGACCAGGGACTTGGCCTGCTCGATGTCCTGGGCGGTGGGCGTGAGACCCTCGAAGGCCGCCTTGCGGACGTCGTCCGGGGCCGTGGCCCACGCCGCCCTGGTGGTGAGCGAGCCGGTGACGCTGCCGGAGCCGCCGAGGCCGGTGCGGACGAAGCCGCCGCGGTCGAGCGCGAGGGACAGCGCCTTGCGCACGCGGACGTCGCCGAGGGCGCCCTGCATGCTCGTGACGTTGACGTTGACGGTGCTCAGGCCCTCGCCGAAGTACAGCGTGCCGGCGCCGCTCTTCTTCAGCCGGTCGTAGCTCTCGGTGGGGATCAGGTAGCCGCCGTCGACGTCGCCGCTGAGCATCGCGTTGGTTCGGGCGGAGGGGTCGGTGAGGAAGCTGAACACCACCTTCCCGGACTTCGCCTTCGTGCCCCAGTAGCTGTCGAAGCGCTGGAGCTCGATCGACTGCCCCTTGGCCCAGGTGCCCATCGTGAACGGGCCGGTGCAGTCCAGGCTGCCGGTGGTGCCGTAGTCCTTGCCCGCCGCCTCCACACCCGCCTTGGCCGCGACGACGCCCGCCGCCGTGGCCATGTACTGGGGGAACTGGGAGTCCGGCTGCTTGAGCTTGACGGTGACCTGGAGCGGCCCGGTCTTCGTGACGGAGTCGACGTTCTGGAACACCTGCGCCCACGCCGACGCGTTGTCCGGGTTCGTCTGGCGGCCCAGGCTGTAGACGACGTCGTCGGCGGTCATCACCGTGCCGTCGTGGAAGTGCACGCCGGAGCGCAGGTCGTAGACCCACGTGGTGGGGTCGGGGTTGGACGCCTTCTCCGCCAGGCCGGGGGCCAGGGTGAGCTGGGGCGTCCAGCGCATCAGGCTCTCGCAGACGTTCGCGAGGATCGTGTTCTGCGGGTAGTCGAAGGCCTGGACGTAGTCCAGCGTGGGCGGCTCGGCGTAGGTCGCCCAGGTGAAGGACTGGATCTCGCCCTTGGCCGGCGGGGTGGAGGCGGACAGCTGGAAGCCCGCCTGGTCGGAGGTGCCGCCGCGGGGCGGGCCGGAGCAGGCGGCGACGAGGGCCGCGGCCGAGAGCAGGGCGGTGCCGGCGAGGGCGAGCCGGCCGCGCGGGGTGGCGCCGGCTCGTCTCGCGGGTGTGGGGGTCATGAGGGTTCTACGTCCGTTCGGTCTGGGGAGAGGGATGCGGTCCGTGGGATCCGGGAAGGGTACGCGGTGTCCGGATGTACCGGTCAAGCGCGGGATGCACCGGTCAGGCGCGGGCGGCCGGCACCTGCTGCGTGATGCAGTGGATGCCGCCGCCGCCCCACGCGATCACCCGCGAGCGGACGCCGACGACCTTGCGGCCCGGGTGCGCCGCGGCGAGGACGGCGAGCGCGCCCTCGTCCTCGGGGTGGCCGGCGACCGGCACGACGACGGCGCCGTTGGCCAGGTAGTAGTTGAGGTAGCCGACCTCGACCTCCCGGCCGTCGACCTCGACGAACGCGGCCTGCGGGACGTCGACGATCTCGAAGGGCCGGCCCTGCGCGTCGGTCGAGTGCTCCAGCACGGCGCGGTTGGCGCGCATCCGGGCGTAGTCGGGGTGCTCCGGGTCGGCCGGGAGCTGGACGACCACCCGGCCGGGGGCGGCGAACGCGCAGACGCCGTCCACGTGCCCGTCGGTCTCGGTGTCCAGCAGGCCGCCGTACGGCAGCCAGATCACCTTGGTGACGCCGAGGCGCGCCTTGAGCTCCGCCTCGATCTCCTCGCGGCTCATGCCGGGGTTGCGGTTGGGGTGCAGCAGGCACTGCTCGGTGGTGATGAGCGTGCCCTCGCCGTCGACGGTGATCGCGCCGCCTTCGAGGATCATCGCGGAGCGGACCGCGGGGACGCCGAGGTGCTCCAGCAGCAGGCCGCTGACCCGGTCGTCCGCGTCCCAGGGGTGGTGCTTGCGCCCCCAGGCGTTGAAGCGGAAGTCCACGCCGGCACGGCGGCCCTCTGCGTCGAGGACGAAGATCGGGGCCGAGTCGCGGAACCACGAGTCGTCCATGGGCAGTTCGACGACGGTGACGCCCTCGCCGCACATCGCGCGCGCCTCGTCGCCGTGGCCGGGCGGGGCCGCCATCGTCATCGGCTCGAACTGCGCGATGGTGCGGGCGACTTCGGCGTACTCGCGCTTCACCTCGGCGAGCGTGTCGCCCCAGAGGTCGAGGCGCACGGGCCAGGCCATCAGGCAGCCCTCGTGGTCGGTCCACTCGGCGGGCATTCGGTACGTCACGGGGAACCTCGTTCCGGTCGGATGGCTGGGGGTGGTGGGAATGGCCGGGCATGTTCGGCATGGCCGGGCATGTTCGGCATGGCCGGGTGGTGAGCCCTGGCGGCCCCCCCTCCGTGGGGGGGGGGGCGGGCCGGCCCGGGGGCTCAAGCCCCGGGGCGCCGGGTGGGGGGCGAC
>NZ_JBHWGV010000009.1:97414-111714 GCF_042732955.1 Kitasatospora sp. NPDC059747
GGGGGGGGTGGGGGGGGGGGTGGGTGTGGGGGGGGGGGGGGGGTTTGTGGGGGGGGGGGGGGGGGGGGCGGGGGGCGCCCCCCCGCGGGGGGGGGGGGGGGGGCCCCCCCAGGGGGTCTCAGGCCGCGGGCGGCCGGGTGGGCTGCGACTGGGTGGCGCAGTGGATCCCGCCGCCGCCGGCGGCGATGGCGTCGATGTTCAGCTGCACGACGTCGCGGCCGGGGAACGCGGCCTGGAGGATCGCGTAGGCGGTCGCGTCGGCGTAGGAGTCGCCGAACTGGGGCACGAACACGGCCCCGTTGGCGGTGTAGAAGTTGGTGTAGCTGGAGAGGAAGTCCTTCCCGGTGCCGCGGATCAGGCTGCGGTCAGGGCCGGGGAGTTCGGTGACGGTCAGCGCGCGGCCCTGGGCGTCGGTGGCGCTCTGCAGCACCTGCTTGGCCTGCTGGTAGACGTCGATCCAGATCCGGTCCGTACCCGGTCCCGGCTTGTCGAGGATCACCTGGCCGGGCGCGGTGAAGCGGGCCATGCAGTCGACGTGGTCGTCGGTGATGTCCTGGCCGGCCAGGCCGGCGAGCCAGATCACCTTGTCCAGTCCGAGCGAGGACTTCAGTCCCTGCTCGACCTGGTCCTGGCTCATGCCGGGGTTGCGGTTGGGGTTGACCAGCGAACTGACGGTGGCCAGCAGGGTGCCCTGGCCGTCCGTCTCCAGCGCGCCGCCCTCGCCGACGAAGGGCGCGCGGACGCGGTCGACGCCGTACTCGGCGAGCAGGGCGGCGGCGACGGCGGCGTCCTCCGTCCAGCGCTGGTAGTAGGACGTGCCCGTCTTGCCCCATCCGTTGAAATTGGTGTCGACGCCGGCGACGGCCCCGGGCGCGACGACGAAGGTGGGGCCGAAGTCGCGGATCCAGAGGTCGTCGTTGGCGATCTCCACAACGGTGATGGGGTAGTAGGCGCCGCCGCCGAGCCAGTACCGCGCGTCGGCGGCCTGACCGGGACGGGCGACGACCACGACCGGTTCGTAGCGGGAGATCGCGTAGGCGACGCGGGCGATGCTGTCGCGGACGGCCGAGAGCTGGTTTCCCCAGATCGACGACAGGGCCGGCCAGGCCATGAAGGTGCGGTCGTGCCGGTCGGTCTCCGCGGACATCCGCAGCCTGGGGGTGACGGCGGCGGTGCTGTCGGGGGCGGTACCGGAATCGAAGTCCGCCCCGGCCGCGTGGGCCGCGGCCGGTAGGGCCGCGCCGAGCGCGATGAGGGGCAGGGCCGCCGCGCCGTACTGGAGCAGACGGCGTCTTGAGGGCGTGGGGATGGTCATGCAGCACTCCCTGGAAGAGGTGGGAGGTGTGGGGGTTGCCCCGCATCCTCTACCGCACTGAAAATTCAGTCAACCCTCTGAGCGCACTCGGACCAGGGAACCTGAACAAACGATCAGGATTTCCGGCACGCGGGCCCCGGGGCGGGTAGAGTCACCACTCATGTCGGACCGCCGGACTGGGATACTCGAAGCCGCCACCCGCGTCATCGCCCGGCGCGGCGTACGCGGGCTGCGCATGGGCGAGCTGGCCGCCGAGGCCGGCGTGTCCACCTCGCTGATCTACTACCACTTCACCGACCGGGCCGGTGTCCTCCAGCAGACGCTGGAGTTCATCAGCGACCGCGCCGACCGCTACACCGCGGGCGACGCCGGCGGCCCGGACGCACCGCCGCGCGCCGCGGACCCCCGCACCGATCTGGAGCAGGTCCTCCTCCTGGAGCTCCAGGACACCGTCGACGTGCGGGAGAACAGCATCGCCTGGGGCGAACTGCGGGCCACCGCGGTCTTCGAGCCGGACCTGCGCGAGGAGCTGGCACGCAGCACCCACAGCTGGGTGCACGACGTCGCCGATCTCCTCGCCCGCGCCGACCCGCTCGGCACCGCCCCGGCCCACGCGGCCGCCGCCGAGCGGCTCACCGCCCTCGTCGAGGGGCTCAGCGTGCGCTGGCTGAGCGGCTCGCTGCCGCTCGACCAGGCCCGGCGCCTGCTGCGGGGGGCCGTCGAGGCGGAGCTGGAGCGTTCCCGGCCGTAGCGCGCGTCTTCGGCGGACCCGGATTCGGCCGATCCTGAGGGAACCTCTAAACTCTGCGGCGCCGACCCGCGCTGTCCTTGCCGCCGTCGGGCCGCAGTCCGCCCCGTCCGCCGAGAGAGGCAGCCCGCATGTCCGCTGACCGATCCCCCTTCGCCCTGCCGTCGGCCTTCCAGGAGCTGACCGGCGACGACCCGCGCGAGGTCGGCGGCTACCGGCTGTACGCGCGGCTCGGCGCCGGCGGCATGGGCCGGGTCTACCTCTCGTACACCCCGGGCGGCCGGCCCGTCGCGCTCAAGGTGGTCCGGCCCGAGCTGGCCGAGGACCCGGAGTTCCGGGCCCGGTTCGCCCAGGAGGTCGCCAGCGCGCAGCGCATCCACGGGCTCTACACCGCACAGGTCGTCGACGCGGGCGTGGAGGCCGCCACCCCGTGGCTGGCCACGACGTACGTGCCGGGCCCCTCCCTCCAGCAGGTGGTCCAGCGCTTCGGGCCGCTCCCGGAACGGACCGTCCTGCTGCTCGTGGCCGGCATCGCCGAGGCGCTCCAGGCGATCCACGCCAGCGGCGTCGTCCACCGCGACCTCAAGCCGGGCAACGTCCTGATCGCCCCCGACGGCCCCCGGGTGATCGACTTCGGCATCGCCCGCGCGGCCGACGCCGGCGCCCTCACCGGCACCGGGCTGCGCATCGGCTCGCCCGCCTACATGGCCCCCGAGCAGGCCATGGGCCGCACCGCGACCCCGGCCACCGACGTCCACGCCCTCGGCGCCCTCGCCGTCCACGTGGCCGGCGGCACCCCGCCCTTCGGCGACGGGCCCGACCTCGCCGCGCTGTACCGGACGGTCCACGAGGAACCCGACCTCGGCCGCGTCCCGCCGGGCCTGCGCGAGCTGCTCGGACGCTGCCTCGCCAAGCGGCCCGAGGACCGGCCGACCACCGCCGAGGTGATCGCCGCCGCGCGCAGCCACCCGGCCGTGGGCGGGCACCTCACCTTCGGCGAGGACTGGCTGCCGCACCCGGTCGCCGGGCAGATCACCCGCCACGCCGATCTGCCCCGGGTGCCCGCGGAGGCGCCGACGGCCCTGGTGCCGCGCGCGGGCGTGCACGCGGCCGAGACGGTGCGGGGGCCGGCGACACCGCCGAACCCCACGGCCGTCGCGATGCCCGCGCCCTCGCCCGCACCCGCGCCCGCCCCCGCTCCTGTCGTCACCCCCGAGCCGAGGGGCAGGGCCAGGGCCAAGGGCGGCCGCAAACGCGCGCTCGGACGGACGGCGCTCACGGCCACGGTGGCCCTGGCCGTCGGCGCCGCCGGGATGCTGTACCTGCTCGACGTCCCCGACACGGAGGCGGCACCGGCCGAGCCGCCGGTGGCGGGCGCGCCGTCCACCCCGCCCGCGCCGCTGCCTTCGGTGGCCCCGACCTCCGTCGCCCCGACCCCGGCCCCGACGGGCGCGGCGTCCAGCACCTCGGCCGCACCCACCGGCTACACCGCCGCCTACCGCGGCGTCGAGCTGACCTCGGCGGACTCCGGCTACGAGTTCGACCTCGCCACCGGCACCGTCGTCCCGACCGACAGCGCGACCTGGTACGTCGCCCGCAGCGCCGGCGAGTTCCTCTACCCCGACACCGCCGACTCCTACATCGGGCGGGACTCCGGCCTCGGCCTCGCCGAGTGCCTCAAGGGCCTCGGCAGCCGCCCCGCCGCCCGCGTCCCCTTCGGCGCCCTCGGCCCGCGCGGCGCCTTCTGCCTGCGCTCCGCCGACGGCCAGGACCTCGCCATCGTCCGCGTCCTGTCCACGGCGGGCCCGGACGGCCCGGTCACCGTCTCCCTCGACCGCTACCGCCGCACCGGCTGAGCAACGGCCCGACCGGCCGAGGCGGTTGCCGAGCCGTCACCCGCGCCGGTGCCGGAGCGCTAGCCGACCAGCTTCGCGTACGCGGCGGCGTCGAGGAGGCCGTTCGTGGTGGCGTCCTTCGCCAGCTTGATCCTGAACAGCCAGACGTCGTACGGGTCGGCGTTCACCTCCTCGGGAGTGTCGACGGCATCGGCGTTCACCGCGACGACCTCACCGCTCACCGGGCTGTAGAAGTCCGAGGCGGCCTTGACCGACTCCACGACGCCGATGGCGTCACCCGCCTTGACCTGCTTGCCCACCGGAGGCATCTCCAGGAACACGATGTCCCCGAGCGTCGACTGGGCGTGGTCGGTGATGCCGATCGTCAACGTTCCGTCGGCTTCCGTACGCACCCACTCGTGCTCGTCGGTGTACTTGAGCTCCGCGGGGACGTTGGACATGGCAAGCAACTCCTCTGATACGCAGTGTGATCGACCGGTGGCAGGATGCCACGTCAGCGGTGCGTGCGCGACGACTTCCAGGGAAACCACACCCGAAAGTCGGCCGCGCCCGCACAACCGACGTTTCGGCCGGCAGAAGTCGGCCTCCGGTGCACGCCCCACGAGCAGGCTTGACTGATTTTTCAGTCAGTGCGAGAGTTCGAGCCAGGCGAGGTCGAGAAGCCGCCCCAGCGAGCCGCTTCCCCCGCCGAAGCCGATCCGCCGCCCAGAGCCCCACCGGAGTACACCGTGTCCTTCTCCCCCCTCGCGCGCCGCACGGTGCTGCGCTCCCTCGCCGGCGCGGGTCTGCTCGCCCTCGGCGCCACCGCCTGCGCCTCCACGGGCGACCCGGACGAGCCCGCCGCCCCGTCCTCCGGGGCCGCCGACCAGCCGACCGGCGCGGCTCCCGTCGAGCCGTCGCCCACCGCCCCGGCCGCCGCGCGCGGGCGCCGGCTCGGCGGCGAGTGGGAGAAGCACGAGCGGACGTTCATGGCCTGGCCCGCCTCCGAGAACGTGTGGGGCGAGCAGCTCGGGGGCGTCCGCAAGGACATCGCCGAGGTGGCCAACGCGATCGCCGAGCGCGAGCCGCTGGTCCTGCTCGTGCGCCCCGGCCAGGAGTCCTCCGCCCGCAAGGCCTGCGGGTCGGCCGTCGAACTGCTCTCCGCCCCCGTCGACGACCTGTGGGCCCGCGACACCGTGCCCGTGTTCGTCGAGGAGGGCGGAAAGGTCAAGGGCGTCGACTTCAACTTCAGCGGCTGGGGCGGCAAGCAGGAGCACACCAACGACGCCCGCCTCGCCCGCGCGGTGCTCGACAGGTACGGCATCGAGCGGATCGAGACCCCGATCACCGCCGAGGGCGGCTCCTTCGAGAGCGACGGCCAGGGCACCCTGCTGATCACCGAGAGCTCCGTCGTCAACGACAACCGCAACCCCGGCCGCACCCGCGACCAGGTCGAGGCCGAGCTCAAGCAGGCCCTCGGCATCACCAAGGTGATCTGGCTGGCCGGCGTCAAGGGCAAGGACATCACCGACGCCCACGTCGACTGCCTCGCCCGCTTCGCCGCACCCGGCGTCGTGTTCCTCGACCGGGCCTTCCCCGGCACCCCGCCGGACGTGTGGTCCCGCGCGGCGGACCAGGCGCGTTCCGTCCTCGCCGACGCCACCGACGCCACCGGGAAGAAGCTCAAGGTCATCGAGATCAGCCAGCCCAACCCGGACAGGATCACCGGGCGCGGCGACGCCTTCGTCTCGTCGTACATGAACTTCTACATCGGCGACAAGGGCGTCTACCTGCCGCTCTTCGGCGACCCCAAGGCCGACGACCACGCCCAGGACGTGTTCCGGGACCACTTCCCCGGCCGCGAGATCGTCCCGCTCCAGATCGACACCATCGCCTCCGGGGGCGGCGGCATCCACTGCTCCACCCACGACCAGCCCGCCGGCTGAACCCGGCGCCCCGCCCCCGGCGTAGCCCGGCGCCCCACCCCCACCCACGTGCCCGAGGAGAACGACCCACCGTGCGGCTGACCCCCACCGAACGCGACCGGCTGCTGATCTTCACGGCCGCCGAGCTCGCCCGCGCCCGCCGCGCCCGCGGCCTGCGGCTCAACGTCCCCGAGGCCACCGCGCTCATCGCCGACACCGTCTGCGAGGCGGCCCGGGACGGCCTGCGGCTCGCCGAGGCCGTCGCGCGCGGGCGCTCCGTCCTCGGCCCGGAGGACGTCCTGCCCGGCGTGCCCGACCTCGTCACCGAGATCCACGTCGAGGCGGTGTTCGACGACGGCACCCGGCTGGCCGTCGTCGCCGACCCGTTCGACGGCGCCACCCTCGCCGACGCCGCGCCCGGCGCCGTGCTCCCCGCCGGCGACGCCCCCGGCGACCCCGAGCCGGTGTGCACGGTCTCCGTGCGCAACACCGCCGACGTGCCGGTCTCGGTCACCTCGCACTTCCACTTCTTCGAGGCCAACCCGCGCCTCGACTTCGACCGGGCCGCCGCGTACGGCATGCACCTGGCCGTCCCGGCCGGGTCGTCGGTCCGGTTCGACCCGGGCGCGGTCGTCGAGGCCGGCCTGGTGCCGATCGGCGGCGAGCGCGTCGCGATCGGGTTCGCGGGGCTCGTCGACGGACCGCTCGACTCGCCCCGGGTCCGGCGGGAGGCCCTGCGCCGGGCCGCCGAGCAGGGCTACCTCGGGGTCACCGAGGCCACGGACGACCAGGAGAACGCGCGATGAGCATCGAACCGTCCGAGTACGCCGCCGTGCACGGCCCCCGCGCCGGGGACCGGGTGCGGCTCGGCGACAGCGGCCTCGTCGTCCGGGTGGAGTCGGACTCCCAGCGGCCGGGCGACGAGTTCCTCGTCGGCTTCGGCAAGACCGGGCGCGACGGACTGCACCTCAAGGCCGCCGCCGTCCGCGACACCTGCGACGTCGTCATCAGCAACGTCCTCGTCATCGACGCGGTCCAGGGCATCCGCAAGACCTCGATCGGCATCCGGGAGGGCCGGATCGCCTCGATCGGCCGCGCCGGCAACCCCGACACCCTCGACGGCGTGGACGTCGTAGTCGGCACCGGCACGACGATCGTCTCCGGCGAGGGCCTGATCGCCACCGCCGGGGCGGTCGACACCCACGTGCACCTCATGTCGCCGCGGATCATGGAGGCTTCCCTCGCCTCCGGCGTCACCACGATCATCGGCCAGGAGATCGGGCCGGCGTGGGGCGTCGGCGTCAACTCCCCCTGGGCGCTGCGGCACGCCTTCAACGCGTTCGACGCGTGGCCGGTCAACATCGGTTTCCTGGCGCGGGGTTCGTCCTCCCACCCGGCACCGCTCGTGGAGGCGCTGACCGAGGGCGGCGCCTGCGGGTTCAAGGTGCACGAGGACATGGGCGCCCACACCCGCGCCCTCGACACCGCGCTGCGTGTCGCGGAGGTTCACGACGTCCAAGTGGCGCTGCACACCGATGGTTTGAACGAGTGCCTCTCCGTCGAGGACACCCTCAGCGTGCTGGAGGGCCGCACCATCCACGCCTTCCACATCGAGGGCTGCGGCGGCGGGCACGTCCCCAACGTCCTCAAGATGGCCGGCGTGCCGAACGTCATCGGCTCCTCCACCAACCCGACGCTCCCCTTCGGACGGGACGCGATCGCCGAGCACTACGGCATGATCGTCTCCGTCCACGCCCTCAAGACCGACCTCCCCGGCGACGCCGCCATGGCCCGCGACCGCATCCGCGCCGGCACCATGGGCGCCGAGGATGTCCTGCACGACCTCGGCGCCATCGGCATCACCTCTTCCGACGCCCAGGGTATGGGCCGCGCCGGCGAGACCGTCCGGCGCACCTTCGCCGTCGCGGGGAAGATGAAGGCCGAGCTCGGCCCGATGGCCGGCGACGGCCCGGACGACGACAACGCCCGCGTGCTGCGCTACATCGCGAAGCTCACCATCAACCCGGCCATCGCGCACGGGCTTTCGCACGAGGTCGGCTCGATCGAGGTGGGCAAGCTCGCCGACATCGTGCTGTGGCAGCCGGCGTTCTTCGGCGCGAAGCCGCAGATGGTGCTGAAGGCCGGCTTCCCCGCCTACGGCGTCACCGGCGACCCCAACGCCGCCACCGAGACCTGCCAACCCCTCGTCCTGGGCCCCCTGTTCGGCGCCCACGGCGCCACCCCGGCCGACCTCTCCGTCGCCTTCACCAGCCAGGCCGCCGCCGAATCCGGCACCTTCGACCGCCCCCACGACACCATGACCACCCGCCGCCGCCGGGTCGGAGTCCGCGGCACCCGGGGCATCGGACCGGCCGACCTCATCCACAACACCCGCCTGGGCGCCGTCGATGTCCACCCCCACACGGGCCTGGTCACCCTCGACGGCACCCCTCTCCACTCCAACCCGGCCGAGGAGGTGCCGCTGAGCCGCCTCTACTTCCTCTGAGTCAGCGCATGCACGAGTCAACCACCTGACGCAGCAGCACGGTTGAGGACGAGCCGACGGCGTACCAGGTGTTCTCCGTCTCGTCCTCCGCCGAGGTCCAGGCGGCCACGACCGGCAGTTCGCAGTGGTCGCCGGCCTCCAGCGGGGGGAGGGTCCAGGTCATGCCGTGGTGGTCGGCGAAGTCGACGCCCCACGTGGTGCAGGAGTTCCGGTAGACCTCGCCGATCAGACCCGCCCAGCGACGGGGCGCCGCGTCCGTCGTGGCCGCGGCGTGGCAGATCCCCTCCTCGTCGGGGCCGCCGAGGGTGAGGCGGGTCGTGTCGTCGTCCACCGTGACCGCGGCCAGGCCCTGTCCGCCGTCCCAGCCGGCGTCGGCGCCGTCCGGCAGCCGCGCGGGCATTCCCGCCGAGAACGTCACCCTTCCCGGCGGCGACCCGGCGTCGATCCGCCACACCGCCGCGAGGCAGTCGGTCAGCGGGCCCCACACCTCGGGGTCCAGCTCGGGGTCGTACGGGGTCAGCAGCAGTTCGACGGGCGCCGCGTGGTGCCTCCAGCGCGCGACCGTCCTCCCGCCCGGCAGGGCGAACAGCTCGTCGGGCAGCGGCGGGAGTGCGGTGTCCCCGATCGTCGTCGTGAAGGCCACCGCGCCGAAGGGTGTGTCCATGACGGGCCTGGCGGCGGCCCGCACGCGTGTGCGCGGGACGGTGGGGAGCAGCATCGGCCCAGCGTACCGGCAGGTCCGGGAGGCGCACCCGCCGTGGTCGCCGATCTGTGACAACAACCCTGCCACACCCGGATATTGGGACCGGTACCGTGTGCCTCCGGGCGGGCCGAGGGGAGCGTGGCGCATGCAGTCGCTGGAGGATGACGATCCGCGGCGGGTGGGCGAGTACCGGCTGCTGGGCCGGCTCGGCGCGGGCGGGATGGGGCGGGTGTACCTCGGGCGGTCGGCGCGGGGGCGGACGGTGGCCGTCAAGGTGGTGCGCCCGGAACTGGCCGGGGACCGGGAGTTCCGGGCGCGGTTCCGGCGGGAGGTGGACGCCGCCCGGCGGGTCGGCGGGGAGTGGACGGCACCGGTGCTGGACGCGGACACCGAGGGCGACCGGCCCTGGGTGGCCACCGGGTACGTCGCCGGACCGTCCCTGAGCGCCGCCGTGCGGCAGTTCGGGCCGCTGCCCGGGGCGTCGGTGCGGGCGCTCGGCGCCCGGCTCGCGGAGGCGCTCGCCCACGTGCACGCGCTCGGGCTGGTGCACCGGGACGTCAAACCGTCCAACGTGCTGCTCGCCCCGGACGGCCCGCGCCTGATCGACTTCGGCATCACCCGCGCCCTGGACGCCAACACGAGTCTCACCAGGCCCGGTTACACGGTCGGTTCGCCCGGCTTCATGTCGCCGGAGCAGACCCGGGGGAGCAAGGTCGGGCCGGCGAGTGACGTGTTCTCGCTCGGCGCCGTGCTCGCGTACGCGGCGACGGGTGTGCTCCCGTACGGGGAGGGGGTGGCCCCGGCGGTGCTCTTCCGCGCGGTGTACGAGCAGCCCGATCTCCTGCTGGTGGACGAGACGCTGCGCCGGAACCTCCTCGGCTGCCTCGCCAAGGACCCGGCCGCGCGCCCGTCGCCACAGCTGCTGCGCGCCTGGCTGGACGACGACCGCGAGGCCACCAGGGACCTGGCGACGGGGAGCTGGCTGCCGGCGCCGGTGGCCGCCGCGATCGGACGGGCGGCCGCCCAGCTGCTCGACCTGGAGGCGGACGGGACCGGGACGACCCACGCCGTGCCGCCCCGGCCGACGTCGGCACCTCCCCGGCCGGAGCCGGCGCCCCGCCCGACGCCCACACCGCGCAGGCCGACGGTGCCGCCACCGGGCCCCGCCCCGACCGTGCCCCGCCGCCACCCCACCGCCCCGACGCGCCCCGCCCCCACGAGACCCGCCCCCACGAGACACTGGCGGCACCTCCCGCCCCAGCCCATCCCGGTCTACGGCCCGCCGCGGTACCGGCCCCCGCACCGGCGGCGCGGGTGGCTGGTCCTGGTGCTCGTCGTGCTGGTCGTGCTGCTGATCGCCGCCGCGGGGTACGCGCTGACGCACCGGGAGGCGCAGACGTCCACCTCCGGATCCGCCCCGGTCACCAGCGCGACGGCGCCCGGGGTGCCCGGCGGCGGCGCCGGACGGAACGTCGTGCCGGCCGCCTACCTCGGGACCTGGAGCGGTCAGGCCCTCTACCCGAACAACACTCCGGCCGGCGTCGTCACCCTCACCGTCGGCACGGGCGGCATCGGCGACCGGAGCACGGGATCGCGCCTCGACAACGGAGCCATCCGCTGCGAGGCCGTGTGGACGCTCGTCGAGGTCTCGTCGATCTCGTTGACCTACACCTCGCGGCTGGTGCGGGGCACGCCCGGCGGCGCGTGCACGGGCGGCGACGCGACCGACCGCCGCACGCTCGTCATCGAGCGGGACGGCACGATCCACTACGGAGTCAGCCGGGCGGGCGTCGTGACCCAGATCGCGCTGCTGCGGAAGACCGGCTGACCCCCGGCCCCGGCCCCCGCCCCTGCACCCGCCCCCGCCCCCGCGTTCTCACCCGTGTGCCCGCACCGCCGCCAGGACGTCCAGCCCCAGCGCCGGGTCGGCGTCCTCCGGGAGGCTGACGGACAGCCGGGTGAAGAGGCCCGCGTAGCGGCGGGTGATCTCGCGGGCGACGTCCTCCACCGGGCCGGACACCGCGAAGGCGTCGAAGACCTCGTCGTCGATCATGGCGGCCATCTCCTGCCAGCGCCCGCGCACGGAGAGCGGGTGCAGGCGCTCCTGGAGGTCCTCCCAGCCGTGCTGGGCGAGCACCGGGCGGTAGGCGGGCGTCGACGCGTAGAAGGCGAGCCGCTCGCGGACGGCGGCGCGGTTGGCGGCCAGTTCCTCCTCCGTCCGCCCGGTGGCGGTGAGGACGCTCCCGGCGATCTCGAACGGGCGCGCCGTCCACGCGGCGCCCTCCGCCTCGGCGGCCGTCCGGGCCTCGGTCAGGCCGGGCAGCACCTGTTCGGCCAGGTAGGCGGGGGACGAGAACGGGTGGCCGAGGAAGCCGTCCGCGACGGCGCCGGCCGTGCGGGTCATGAGCGGGCCGACGCCGGCCAGGAGGATCCGGGGCACCCCGCCGGGCACCGGGTCCGGCGAGAAGACCGGGGTCATCGTCGTGTGCGTGTAGAACTCGCCGCGGAAGCGCAGCCGCGCGCCGGTCTGCCAGCTGTCCCAGATCGCGCGCACGGCGTGGACGTACTCGCGCATGCGCGCGGCGGGGCGGTCCCAGGGCATCCCGAAGCGCTTCTCGATGTGCGTCTTGACCTGCGAGCCCAGCCCGATGACGGCACGTCCGCCGGAGGCCGCGTGCAGGCCCCACGCCTGGTAGGCGAGCGTCATCGGGGTGCGGGCGAAGGCGACCGCGATGCCGGTGGCGAGCTCGATGCGCTCGGTCCGGTCGGCGGCGCGGGCGAGCTGGAGGAACGGGTCGTACGCGGTCTCGGCGACGACCAGCCGGTCCATGCCGCGGCGCTCGGCCTGCTCGGCGGCGTCCAGGATGCCCGCCGGGTGCCCGGAGGCGGTGGCGTCGAGGCGGAGGGCGGCGGTCGGGCGGTCCATGGCGGGGCTCCTGGTCACGGGCTTCGGCGGTACGTCGGTGGTACGCCGCCAGCCTGCCATGCCCTCACCTGCCGGGTGGCCCGGCTCCCCGGCTCCCGGGTCGGCCGCGTGCCGGGCCGGGCGCTTGCCCACCCGTACGACCTCGCCGGTCAGGCGCCGCCCTGGAAGGACTCGCCCTCGGGGAATTCGGCCACGGGGAACTCGCCCACGGGGAACTCGGCCAGGTAGGCGTGCAGTGCCGCCGCGCCCGCCAGCAGGGCCAGGCCGCGCGCCGTCAGACGGTCGCGCCACTCGCCCAGCGTCGCCCGGAGGGGCTCCGGCCCACCAGCCGTCCGGACGCGTTCCAGCACCTGCGCGATGCGCTCCAGGCCGTGTCCACCACGGCGCAGCTGGTGGGCCAGCAGGGCGTCGCGCACATCGGCGGGGGCGTACACGCGGTAGCCGGTGCGCGCGTCGCGCCGGGGCACGACCAGGCCCGCGCGCTCCCACGTGCGCAGGGTCGCCGGGCGCAGGCCGAGGCGGTGCGCGAGCGGGCCGATGAACGTGCCGCCGGGTTCGGGGTCGGGGTCGGGTGTCGGTTCGGGGGCGCGTGTCGGATCTGGGCCCGGCGGCGGGACGAGGTCGTGCAGCGCCTCCTCCACCGCGTCCAACGTGGCGCGATCACCGGCCAGTTGCGCATGACCGGCGTCGATCAGCCGCAGCGCCTCGTCGACCTCGCCCGCGTGCACGGCCCGCATGACGGCCCCCGCCGTCGCGTGGCCGTGCCCGGGCAGCAGCGCCAGGAACGCCCTGAGCGCCGCGGCGTGGCGCGGGCCGTAGACGCGGTAGCCGCTCGCCGTGCGCCCGGCCGGCGGCAGGAAACCCGCCTCCTCGTAGTTGCGCACCGCCTGCGTGGACAGGCCATGCTCGCGCGCCAGATCGACGGGTCGCAACGTCACTTTGAGACTTCACTCCCCTCTCACTGCGCAAAACGGCACCAAAGTTTACACCGGGGCTTCAACGATACGGTTGAAGCCATGACCGCATCGATCCGGGACGCGGCCCGTCCCTTCTCGGGCCACGCCCTCACCGCGCTCCTCTCCCCCGCCACCCGCCTCCTCGGCCTCGGCGAGCCCACCCACGGCGTCGAGGCCTTCCCCGAGCTGCGCAACGAGCTGTTCCGCCACCTCGTCGAGCACGAGGGCTACCGCTCGATCGCCGTCGAGAGCGACTGTCTCACCGGTCTCGTCGTCGACGCGTACGTCACCGACGGCGTCGGCACGCTCGACGACGCCGTCGCCCACGGCTTCAGCCACGGCTTCGGCGCCTCGCCCGCCAATCGTGAACTCCTGCGCTGGATGCGCGAGTTCAACCGGCAGCACCCGTACGCTGAGCGGGTCCGCTTCTACGGCTTCGACGGCCCGCTGGAGATCACCGGCGCCGCCTGCCCGCGCCCGTCCCTGCTCGCGCTGCACGACTACGTCGCCGCCCACCTCGACCCGCCGTACGACCGCACGACCCTCGACGCCCTCCTCGGCGACGACGGCCGCTGGACGGACGAGGCCATCATGTACGACCCGGCCAAATCCATCGGCCGCACCCCCGAGGCCCGTGAACTGCGCGTGATCGCCGATGACTTGAGTGCGCTCCTCACCGCACGCGCTCCCCACCTGACGACCGCGACCTCCCCCGACGCGTTCTGGCGCGCCGAGCTGCACGCCCGCACCACCATCGGGCTCCTGCGCTACCACGCCGCCATGGCCGACACCGGCCCCGCCCGCATCGCCATGCTCCTGTCCCGGCGGGACGCGATGATGGCCGACAACCTCGACGCCGTCCTCCGCCGCGAGGAGCACCGCGGCCCGACGCTCGCCTACGCCCACAACGGCCACCTCCAGCGGGAGGAGAGCAGCATGCGCTTCGCCGGCCGGCTCACCCGGTGGTGGAGCGCGGGCGCGATCATCGGCACCCGCCTCGGCGACGGGTACGCCTACGCGGCCACCACCTTCGGCAGCCGCGGCTCCGACGTCCCGCCGGCCGACACGCTCGAAGGGCTCCTGTCGACGCTCCCGCACGACACGTCCGTCCTCGAACCGGCCCAACTCGCGCGATTCGCACCGCACCTGACGCCGCGCGTACCGGCCGACCACACCTACGCCGCCCTCGATCCCGCCACCACCGGCCAGGCCGACGCGATCGTCTTCGTCCGCGACATCCGGTAGTCCCCGGCGGCGGGTCGGTGCCTCCGACGTCCGCGAAGGCTCGATACGGTGGCCGGAGCGGAGGGGGGGGGGGGGCGGCCCCGCGGGGGGGGGGGGCGCGGCCGCCCGCGGCCGCGCACCCCCCCCCCCCCCCCGCCGAGC
>NZ_JBHWGV010000009.1:111724-122376 GCF_042732955.1 Kitasatospora sp. NPDC059747
CGCCCCGGCGCGGCGGGGGCGCCGCGGGGGCGCGGCCCCCCCCGGGCGCCCCCCCCCGGGGGGGGGGGGCGCCCCCCCGGTACCGCGATTCCCCATCGCCGGCCAACTCCGGTGACCAGCCGGGCGGATCAGCCCAGCAGGCGCAGCAGCTCCTCGGCCGCCCCCGCCGACGACGCCGGGTTCTGGCCCGTCACCAGGTTGCGGTCGACGACGACGTGCGGCGCCCACGGCTCGCCCGCGGCGAAGTCCACGCCCAGCTCGACCAGCCGGTCCTGGAGCAGCCACGGCGCCTTGTCCGCGAGACCCGCCTGGCGCTCCTCGTCGTTGGTGAAGGCGGTGATCCGGTAGCCGGCGAACGGCGACCCGCCGTCCTCGGTCCGCGCGGCCAGCAGCGCCGCCGGGCCGTGGCACACGACGCCGAGCGGGCGGCCGGAGGCGAGCGCCCTGGTCAGCAGCCGGCCGGACTCGGGGCTGACCGCCAGGTCCTCCATCGGGCCGTGGCCGCCGGGGTAGAACACGGCGTCGTAGTCGGCCGGGTCGGTGTCCTCCAGCTTCACCGGCCGCCGCAGCTCGGCGACGGCGGCGATCGCCTCGGCCGTCGCCTGGTCCGGCACGCTCGCCCGGTCGGCGACCGGCACCACGGCGCCCGGGGTGGCCACGGTGACCTCGTGGCCGGCCTCGGTGAAGGCGCGGTACGGCACGAGGACCTCCTCGGCCCAGTAGCCGGTCGGGTGCGCGGTGCCGTCGTTCAGCGTCCAGACGTCGGCGCCGGTCACGACGAACAGGATGGTGGCCATGGTGCAGTCTCCAGGGGTGCGGTCCGACGCTCCGGCGGTCCTCCGCCGGAGTGCTCACGGCCCGACGCTAGACGCGCTCCACCATCGCCCACCAATGGCCTGGGCGATGTCCGGTATCGGGAATCCGATGGCTCCGGACGACACCCCGGCCATCGCCGTCCCGTAGGCTCGCGCCATGAGCGATCGGGAAATCCATGGCTCCGGCCCGCTGGACCTGAACCAACTGCGGACCTTCCTCGCCGTCCACCGCGCCGGCTCGTTCACGGCCGCCGCCCACCGGCTCGGACTGTCCCAGTCGACGGTCACCGCGCAGATCCGCGCCCTAGAGCAGCGGCTCGGCCGGGAGCTGTTCGAGCGCGGCGCCCGCGGCGTCGCCGCCCTGCCGTACGCGGACGACCTCGCCGCCCGCCTCGCCGACCCCCTCGACCGGCTCGCCGACGCCACCGGCGAGCGGGCGGGCGGCACCCCCGAGCCCGTGCACCTCGCCGGGCCCGCCGAGTACCTGGGCACCGTCCTGCTCCCCGCGCTCGCACCGCTCGTCGCCGGCGGCGTCCAGTTGCGCGTGACCACCGGCCTCACCGACCCCCTGCTCGCCGAGCTGCGCGCCGGGCGGCACGACCTGGTCGTCGCCACCCGGCGCCCGCGCGGCCGGACGCTGCACGCGGAACCGCTCGCCGACGAGGAGTTCGTCCTCGTCGCGGCACCGGCCTGGGCGCAGCGCCTGGACGGCCGGGAGCTGCCCGCCGCCCTCGCGGACGTCCCGCTGCTCAGCTACGCCGCGGACCTCCCGATCGCCCGCCGGTACTGGCGGCACGTGTTCGGCGAGCGCCTGCACGCCCGCGCCGCCCTCACCGCCCCCGACCTGCGGGCGGTCGTCAACGCGACGGCGGCGGGCGCCGGCTGGAGCGTCCTGCCGAGCTACCTGTGCCGCGCCGAACTCGCCTCGGGCGCGCTGCGCCTGCTGCACCGGCCGGAGGACCCGCCGATCAACACCGCGTACCTGGTGCAGCGCCCCGCCGCGTCCGCCAATCCGCACGTCGCCCTGGTCCGCGAGCGGCTCGTCGCGGCCGCGCACACCTGCTGAGGCCCCTTCGCCAGGGTTCCGTCAAGATCGGCGGTCAGTTCACAAAGGGGGGCTACGCTACTGGTGGTTCGTAGCGGCACCTACCGGGAGGGAGGCGAGAGAAATGGACTCCAGTAGTAGTCCGGGCCACAGTCGGCCCTGTTCCCCGCTTTCCGCACCCCGCCCCGGCGCGCGCTGACGCCAGTCGGTCCGCTCGCGCGCGCCCTCCCCCCGGCCCCCGGCCGTCGGAGGTTCGCCATGACCCGCCTGTCCTTCCCACGCTTCTCCCCGTCGCACGCCCCCACCCGCGGCACCGGCCTGCTGCGCGGCCTGCGCCGCACGTCCCCGCACCTGCCGCCGCTCGGGGCGCTGCCCGCCGACGCCCCCATCGTCCGCGGTCGGCTGCGCCTGACGCTCCAGGACGGCACCCCGCGCCTGTACCTGCTCGACCACCGCGACTTCGCCGCCACCACGTCCCCCGACGTGGCGTACGACGCCCGCGTACAGACCGCCTACCTGTTCGCGCTCCAGGGCCACGGCCCCGACTGCCTCGCGCGGCACCTCGGTCTCCCGCTCACCGCCGCCGAGGCCATCGCCGCGCATGCCGCCCGCTCCAGTGCGCCCGGCGCCGCCGGAGCACCCGGCACCGCCGGCACCGCCCGCGCCATCCCACAGGCATGAAGCCCGGGCGTCAGATCGCCAGGTCCCGCCGCTCCAGCAGCCGGAACGCGGCGAGCAGCCCGACCGCGCCGACGCCCACCAGGACGCCCAACGAGTGCCACGGCACGCCCCCGTGGGCCAGGACGTCGCCGGGCGCGTAGTAGTGGAACGGGCTCAGGTACCGCAGCGGCGCGGCGGGGGACCACGCCAGGGCGATGAAGTTGAGCGCGAAGCCGACCGCGCCGAGGGCCACCGCCGCGCCGATCACGTACGCGCGGCGGCGGCTGAACGCCGAGACCGCGAGCACCGGACCGGTCAGGCCGAACGCCAGTGCGCAGCCCATCAGTCCGGCCGCGAACACCCCGCCCTCGGACACGGCCGCGCGCAGCGTCGGCGAGAACGCGACCCCGAGCGCGATGGTCAGCGTCGCCGCCGCGTTGAGCAGGACCGACGCCGCCACGAGGGCGCCGGCCCGTTCGGCGAGCAGGCGGCGCCGCGAGAGCGGACGGGTCATCAGGAGCTCGATGGTGCCGGACTCGACGTCGGCCGCGACGGCGGCGGCGCCGAGCGAGCCGATGACGGTCAGGTGCAGCGCGATCCAGAACGGGTGGGTGAGTCCGGCGCCGAGCAGCCCCGGGTAACTGGCGATGGAGACGTCGCCGTTGGAACCGCTGAAGGCCTTGAACGCGCCGGGCGGGGTGCGGCGGGCGCCGAACAGGTCGCCGTGCGGGACGGTGCTGGTGATCACGGTGATCAGGGTCTCGAAGACGACCATGCCGAACAGCAGCCCGAGCAGCATCCGGCGCCGCCGGTGCAGGGCGAGCCAGACCAGCGGGAGGCGGCGGTTGACGGTGCGCGCGATCACGGCCGCTCCTCGGGCTCTTCCGCCGGCGGCTCGTCCGCTTGCGACTCTTCCTCTTCCGGCTCTTCCGAGTTGCGGTAGAGGTCGAGGAACGCCTCGTCCAGTCCCGCCTCCTCGACGGTGAGGTCCGCCACCGGCAACGCCCCGAGCAACTCCCTGACCGTCTCGACGAGTTCGTCCGGTGGTACCACCAACTCCACGCACTGCCCCTCCCACCGCGGGGACCACCGGTCGGCGGCGCCGAGCGGCCGGGCGCCCCGCCCGTCGGCGAGGACGAGCCGCACCCGCCGCGCCCGCGCCTGGCGCAGCTCGGCGACCGAGCGGACGGTCACCAGCCGCCCGCGCCGGACGATCGCCACCCGCTCGCACGTGCGCTGCACCTCGGGCAGGACGTGGCTGGAGAGCAGGACGGTCCGCCCGGCGGCGGTCTCCTCGGCGAGCAGTTCGAAGAACGTCTCCTGGACGAGCGGGTCGAGGCCCTCGGTCGGTTCGTCCAGCACCACGACGCCGGGCCGGTGCTGGAGCGCCTGGACGAGCCCCAGCTTCTGCTTCATCCCGCGCGAGTACTCCCCCACGGCCCGCCCGAGGTCGGCGCGGGTGAGGGCGAGCCGCTCGCACAGCTCGCGCCGGCGGGGCACCGGGGCGCCCTGGAGCGCGGCGAGGAGGTCGAGCGTCTGCTGCCCGGTGAGCTCGGGGTAGAGCCGCAGTTCGCCGGGCAGGTAGCCGATCGACGGCGCGAGCCGGCGGTGGTCGGCCACCGGGTCGAGGCCGAGCACCCGCACCCGGCCGCCGGAGGGCTGGAGCAGCCCGACCAGGCAGCGCAGCGTGGTCGTCTTGCCCGCGCCGTTCGGCCCGAGCAGGCCGAAGACCTCCCCGGCCGCGACCTCGACGTCCAGCCGGTCGATGCCGACGGTGGCGCCGTACCGCTTGGTGAGCTCGCGCAGTTCGATCACCGGTCTGCTGCTGGGCATGGCCCGCACCTCCGCTCGCGGCCCCGCGGCCCTCGACGGGCCCGGTCCCGGGCCCGGTCCCGGGACATCAAAGCCTTCCCCGCGGAAGGTGTCGAGCAACACCGCCGGACGGGCGCGGCGCTCAACCCGTGCAGACGCCCAGCAGCACCACGCACAGCAACGGCGCTCAACCCGTGCAGACGCCCAGCGGCACCACGCACAGCAACGGCGCTCAACCCTTGCAGACGCCCAGCGGCACCACGCACAGCAACGGCGCTCAACCCTTGCAGACGCCCAGCGGCACCACGCACAGCAACGGCGCTCAGCCCTTGCAGACGCCCAGCGGCACCAGCCGGGCCACCCGGCGCGCCAGCCCGGCCTCCTCGGTGACGGCGGCCACCGCGTCCACGTCCTTGTACGCCTGCGGCGTCTCCTCCGCGAGCGCCCGGTAGGAGGCGGGCCGGACGGCGATCCCGCGCGCCTCCAGCTCGCCGTGCAGCGTCTCGCCCCGCACCGTCCGCAGCGCCTGGTGCCGGCTCCACACCCGCCCGGCGCCGTGGCAGGCGGAGTGGAACGCGTCGTTGCCGGGCAGCCCGACCATGACGTACGACGCGGTGCCCATCGTGCCGGGGACGAGCACCGGCTGGCCGGCCCGGACGAGGTCGGCGGGCAGGTCCGGGTCCCCGGCCGGGAGCGCGCGGGTGGCGCCCTTGCGGTGGACGCACAGCCGCCGGGCGACGCCGTCCACGTCGTGCGTCTCCAGCTTGGCGAGGTTGTGCGAGACGTCGTACACGAGCTCCAGGCCGACCCCGAGGGCCGTCGCGAAGGCGCGGCGGGCCGCCTCGGAGAGCAACTGCCGGTTCGCCCGGCCGTAGTTGGCCGCGGCGATCATGGCGCCCAGGTACGCCCGGCCGCGCGGCGAGTCGACCGGTGTGCAGGCGAGCTGGCGGTCCGGGACGTCGATCCGGTAGCGGTGCAGCTCGCGCTCCATGGCGTGGACGTGGTCGGTGCAGACCTGGTGGCCGAGGCCGCGCGACCCGCAGTGGATCATGACGCAGACCTGCCCCGGCCGCAGCCCGAAGGCCGCCGCCGTCTCCGCGTCCCACACCGCGTCCACCGCCTGCACCTCCAGGAAGTGGTTCGCCGAGCCGAGGCTGCCGACCTGCTGCAGCCCGCGCTCGACGGCCCGCGTGCTCACCTCGCCCGGCGCGGCGCCCGCCAGGACCCCGCCGTCCTCGCAGCGCTCCAGGTCGCGCGGCACGCCGTGGCCGTGCTCGACGGCGTAGCGGGCGCCGCCGACGAGCAGCTCGTCCAGTTCCCGCGGTCCGTCCAGCCGCCACAGGCCGCCGCGCCCGAGGCCGCGCGGGACGGCCCGGTCGAGCAGGTCCATCAGCCGGCGCAGCCGCTCCGCGTCGAGCTCGTCCCGGCCGGCGCCGGCCGCCAGCAGCCGGACGCCGCACGAGATGTCGAAGCCCACCCCGCCCGGCGAGACGACGCCGCCCTGCTCGACGTCGGTCGCCGCCACGCCGCCGATCGGGAAGCCGTAGCCCCAGTGCACGTCGGGCATGGCGAAGGAGGCGCGGACGATCCCGGGCAGCGTGGCGACGTTCGCGACCTGTTCGAGGGCCTTGTCCCCGGCGGCCTGCGGCAGCAGCTCGCGGCTCGCGAACACGACGCCGGGCACGCGCATCGGCGGGGTCCGGTCGATCCGCCAGCGGTGGCGGGCCTCCTCGGTGAGTGTGATCTCCACGGCCGGTGCCTCTCAGACGTCGACGGTGACCCGGCCGGTCCAGCCGCCGGGGCCGGGCCGCAGGTCCAGGCCGTGCAGCGAGACGGCCTTCGGCACGGCGCCGACGAGCGCGGCCGTGGCGGTGTCGGCCATCTCGAAGCGCACCTCCAGGGTCCGGCCGCCGTCCGCGTCGTGGATGGCACCGAGGGCGAGCGCCGTCGGGAGTTCGCCGTCGGCGTCCATCCGGTAGACGACCTCCTCCAGGACGCCCGCGAGCAGGTCGGCGTCGCTCGCCGCGATGACGGTGCAGGCGCGCTCGCCGACCGAGCCGGCGGCGGTGAGGTCGGCGAAGCTGTCGACGACGGCGCGGACCAGCTCGCCGATGCAGCCCTCGGCCGTCGGCGACCACGCCTCCACCTGGAGGTCCGCCGTGTGCGGCACGGTCCGGTGGCCGCTCGCGGCACTCTCCACGACCTGCCTCCTCTGCCGTCTCCTCCCAGCGTCGACCCGTGGGGCGGGCGGCGGCAAGAGCGGGCAGCGGCGAGTGCGGCCGGGCGGCGGGCGGCGGCGAGAGCCGCCGGGCGAGCGGGCAGCGGCGAGAGCGGCCGGGCGGTCACCGACCGTGCACGCCCGCCGCCGCCAGGTACGCCGCCGTCAGCTCCGGCGTGGCCAGCCACTCCGCGTGGTCGCTCGGCTCCGGGTAGGTGTTGACGAGCCTGCGGGCCACCGCCTCGTGCCGCGCGGCGGCCGCGAACACGCCCTGCACGTGCTCCGGCGCGGCGAGCATGGTGGCGGTGAACTCCACGGTGTGCCGGGCGTGTTGCCGCCAGAAGTCCTCGGCGGTCGCCGCCATCCAGGCCGGTGTGAAGGCGGCGTCGCCGTGCTCGACGATCGCCCGCAGGTACGCGTCGGCCGCGCGGGCGGCGCTGTTGGCGCCCTGGCCGGTGATCGGGTCGTTGACCACGACCGCGTCGCCGATGCCGAGCACGTGCACGTCCCGCGCGCCGCCGAGTGCGGCCACCGGCCGCCGCACCGTCGGCGTGACCGCCCCGAACAGGCCCGCCCCCGCGTCCGTCGGCTCCGCATGCCGCCAGAACTCCGCCTCCCAGGGCAGGTGCTCCGCCAACAGGGCGCGGATCCGGGCCAGTTGGACGTCCGGCGCGGGCGCGTCGGTGAACGCGTCCAGCGGCCCGCCGGGCACCGCCTCCCACAGCAGGATCGCGCACGGCCCGGAGAGCGTCAGGGCCGGCTGGAGGTAGAGGTCCGCGAGGCCGGGCAGCGCGTACATCCGGGCCCGCGGCTCGACGGCCGGGTCGGGGGCGCCGACGCCGTGCGCGTAGAGGCAGGACAGCGACCGCTGCGGCCGGTCGAACGGCGACCGGGCCGCGTCGCGTTCGAAGACCCCGGCCGGGCCGCCGCGCCCGGCCGCGACCACCGTCAGCTCGTGCCGCTCGGCGAGCGCGCGCAGCCCGTCCCGGTCGAGCGTGCGGTACTCGACCCGGCCGCCGCGCTCGGCCAGCAGCTCCAGCCAGCGCGCCAGCTTGAGCCGCTGGTCGACGGACTGCGCGGGCTCGTCCAGCGTCGCGGTGATCTCCAGCGCCCGCACGCCCGGCGGCACGGCCAGCACCATCGTGAGCGTGTCGACGGCGGGCGCGTCGGCGGCCCACAGGTCCAGCCCGGCTGCGGCCTCGATGCGCCGCGCCGGGCCGAACATCGCCTGTGTGGACAGCACCCGCCCGCCGACCAGCTGCTCGGGCGTGCGCTCGGCGACCAGCGTCACCTCGTACCCGGCGGCGACCAGTCCGAGCGCGAGCTGCAGCCCGGCCTGGCCCGCTCCGACGACGGCGATCCGACGCATGCACGCCTCCCGGGCGGCTCGACCGACTGGACGTCAGATGCGTACGGTAGTCGAACGGTAGGGCGCCGTCACCAGCCCGAACCGGACCGGCCGCGCAGGTGCGCGACGAGCAGGTCCAGCACCGCCGGGGCCTGGTCGGTCAGGTAGAAGTGCCCGCCGGGGAAGACCCGCAGGTCGAACCCGCCCGTGGTGTGCCCGGCCCACGGCCGCGCCTGCGCGACCGTCGCCCGGTCGTCGGCGTCGCCGACCAGCGCGGTGATCGGCTGCGGCACGGTGTCCCCCGGCGCGCAGCGGTACGTCTCGATCGCGGTGTAGTCGGCCCGCAGCGCCGGCAGGATCAGGGCGCGCAGCTCCGGATCGGCGAGCAGCCGCTGGTCGGTGCCGCCGAGCCGCCCGATCTCGGCGAGCAGCCCGTCGTCCGACATCAGGTGCACCTCGGTGTCCCGCGGCTCCGACGGCGCCCGCCCGGCCGACACGAACAGGTGCTCCGGCCCCGCCACCCCGTCCCGCGCGAAGCGCCGGGCGACCTCGAAGCACACCGCCGACCCCAGGCTGTGCCCGAAGAACGTCAACGGCCGGTCCGCCCAGGCCCGCAGCTCCCGGTACACGCACTCCGCGAGCTCGGCCACCGAGTCGATCCCGGGCTCCGCGAACCGGTTCTGCCGCCCCGGGTACTGCACCGCGAGCACGTCGGCGTGCGGTGCCAGCGCGGTCGCGTAGTCGACGAAGAAGCTCGCAGCACCGCCCGCGTGCGGGAAGAACACGACGCGCGAGGGCGCCGAGTCACTCGGACTGAACCGCCGGAACCACGGACTCTCGACAGCAGCACTACCGAACATGCGGGGCGACCTCTCTCAGCGGACGATCTTCTGCCACCCCCAGTCTCGCAGGACGGCCCGGCCGGCCCCAGGGGTCACTCGGGCATCTCGTCGTCCGGGTCCAGGAAGGCGGCCCACGGGTCGTTGTAGGCGTCCGGGTCCGTCACCCAGCCCGCCGCGAGGACGAGGCCCGTCGTGCGGTGGACGGCGAGGAAGCCGAAGGGACGACCGAATTCCGCCTGGACGTGGCGGACGCTGTACGGCGGAAGGGCGGCAGCGCCCCCCGCCGCGACGCCCAACGCCGTGACGGCCGCGGCCCGGAAGCCGCGGGGGCCGAAGGACGCGGTGGCGGTCTGGCGCGCGCTGGAGACGTACAGCGGCTCGTCGTCCTGGGAGAGGCCCGGGAGGCGGCTCTCGGTCACGGACGGGAGGCACGCCGTGGTGAGGCCGAAGAGGTCGGGGCGTTCCAGCAGGTCGTGGTCGGCCTCGACGGTGAACTGCGGGACGCAGACGCCCAGGACCGGTTCGCGCTCGTAGCTGCGCCGCCAGGCGACCGTGAGTCCTGGGCCGGGCGCGCCGGTGGGCAGGCGGTCGGCGGTGACCCGGGGGTGGCGGTGCGCCAGGATGCCGAAGCCGGCGGCGAGGACGTCGGCCGCCGGGGCGTCCGCCTCTCCGAGGAGCAGGTGGACGTCGATGTCGTTCCTGCCGAGCACCCGCACCTCGGTGACCGGCCCCGCCGGGGTGTCGGCGACGGCCGCCCGGTCGAGCAGGGAGGTGTACCGCGACAGGTACTCGACCTTGCGGCCCCACGCGTCGCCGTCCACCCGGCCGCCGACGTCGAAGCGGCGGATCCACTCGGTCCGCACGGTCAGGGCGCTGGCCAGCACGAACCGGGTGTCGTCGTCGACCTGCACCGGCATGGCGTCGATCAGCCCGTCCGTACGGCGGGACGCCCAGGCGTCGAGCGCCTTGCGGTCCTGCGCGCCGTCCCCGGTCAGGCGGCCGATCACGTCCGCCGGGAGGCCCGCTAGCCACTCCGGCCGGGGCCGCACCCCCTGGGCCGTCCACAGCCCCAGCGCGGCGGATATGCCCGGCAACTCGTCCAGCAGGACGAGCAGTTGGCGCGCCCGGTCGGCGGCGGCGTCGGCCGGCAGCCCGAGCGCGTTCTCCAAGTCCCGCCGGACGGCCGGGCTGCCCGCCGGCGCCACCAGCCCGAGCAGCGGCCACACGCCGGCGGGCATGAGCAGCGTCTGCCGCCCCTCCGCCAGCGCGTGCCCGGCCCACCGCGCGCCCAGCTCGTTGACCCTGCGTACGATCCCGGCCCTGCTCATCAAGTCCCCTGTCCTCGGCCGTCGCACGGGAGCGTAGGGGTGCCCGGCCGCCTCCGGCCAGCGGTTTTCGCCGCACCCGGCAGGCGTGGTCGGCGGTCGCGCTCAGCGGGCGTCGTACTGCTCCCGCGTCAGCTCGTGGACGCGCACGCGGCGGCCCGTGGCCGGGGTGGTCGTCTCGCGTTCCACCCGCATGCCCAGCTTGTCCATCACGCGCTCCGACGCCGTGTTGCCGATCTGGGCGATGCTGACGATCCGGTCCAGGCCGCAGTCCTCGAAGCCGAAGCGGACGGCCTCCCGCGCCGCCTCGGTGGCGAAGCCCCGGCCCCAGAAGGTGCGGGCCAGGCGCCAGCCGACCTCGACGGCCGGGAGCACCTCGGGCAGGAAGCGCGGGACGGCGAGGCCGGTGAAGCCCGCCAGCTCGCCGGTCCCGCGCACCTCGACGGCGAACAGGCCGAATCCCTCCTCCTCCCACCGCTGTTCGACCAGCGTGGTGAAGCGGCGGGGGGCCGCGGGCGACCCCCGCCCGCGCGGCGGCCGGCCCCCCCAACCCCCACTCGCGGGCGTGGTGTGGGGGGAAGCCGCCC